>NZ_JBLBUB010000006.1:68388-172879 GCF_047289955.1 Microbulbifer jejuensis | reverse complement strand
ACTGTCTCATGTCGACCTGCAAACTCAACAACGGTATTCTTATCCATAGCAGCGTATTCCTGGTTGGTTGACTGTTTGGCGACAACAAATCAACCAGATACGCTGCTTTCTTTCAAACCCTCAAACACCAGATTCGGTTATAACTCCTGAGGAAGTGACAATTAAGCTAAAAATGCAAAACCTGCTTGGCCAATCGGTAGAGATTGAGCGGGAGGGGGTGACCGTATTTGAGCGAGAGTCTGGGTAAGCTTATGTGCTAAGTGTTGAGTGCAAATTCTAGTGAATTATCTGACTTTTTGCTTATCAGTTATTGCTAAACTGGGATGGGATCACACTTTTTAGCGTTTTTTTGACCTTGCCAAAGATCATCTGTTAAGTGAATTATTGTCAAAAACGATAAATTTGATTGTTTTGCAGTGGGTTGTTCGGCTGTTTATGTCTTTGTGATTGCGAATCCCAAATAAAAAATGGCGCACTATTATTTGCGCCATTTTATAGGAACCCTATAGATTACATATTTGGATAATTGGGGCCACCGCCGCCTTCCGGTGCTACCCAGACAATATTCTGGGTGGGATCTTTAATATCACAAGTCTTACAGTGTACACAGTTCTGCGCGTTGATCTGGAAGCGTTTACCGTTGGCATCCTCAACCACTTCATACACACCGGCAGGGCAGTAGCGCTGCGCCGGCTCGTCGTAGATCGGCAGGTTGTGGTTTAACGGAATCTCGGCATCTTTCAAAATCAGGTGGCAGGGCTGGTCTTCCTCGTGGTTGGTGTTTGAGATAAACACGGAAGACAGCTTGTCGAAGCTAAGTACGCCATCGGGTTTTGCGTAGGGGACCTTTTTACAATCCGCCGCCGGCCTCAACTGAGTGTGGTCGGCTTTGGGGTCGCGCAGAGTCCAGGGTAGCTTGCCCCTGAACAGGTTAAGATCCATAAACGCATAGGCGGAGCCGAGGATATTGCCCCACTTGTGCTGGGCCGGGCTGAAGTTGCGTTGTAGCTGTAGTTCCTTGCAGGCCCAGCTGTTGCGGAAGCTCTTGGTGTAGCTAGTCAGTTCTCTAGACGTGTGCCCGGCGGCAATGGCTTCCACGATGCTTTCAGCGGCGATCATGCCGGATTTCATTGCCGTGTGATTGCCCTTGATCTTTGCGGAGTTCATGGTGCCGGCGTTGTCGCCGATCAGCAGGCCACCGGGGAAGGTCATCTTTGGCAGGGACTGCAGGCCGCCTTTGACCAGGGCGCGCGCGCCGTAGGTCATGCGTTGGCCCCCCTGCAGGTATTGCCTGATCACCGGGTGGTGTTTGTAGCGTTGGAATTCTTCGTATGGATTGACATGGGGGTTGCTGTAGGCCAGATCGGTAATCAGGCCCACTACCACTTGGTTGTCCTCCATGTGATACACGAAACCGCCACCCTGGGTGCTGCTCTGGTTCAGGGGCCAGCCGGCGGTGTGTACCACCAGGCCCGGCTGGTGCCTGTCTGCGGGCACTTTCCAGATTTCCTTGATGCCAATGCCGTAGTGCTGCGGATCGGTGTCAGCGTCCAGCTTGAAGCGTTCGATCAGCTGCTTGCCCAGGTGGCCGCGGCAACCCTCGGCAAACAGGGTGTACTTGGCGTGTAGTTCCATACCCGGCATATAGGTATCTTTGTGCTCGCCATTGATGCCAACCCCCATATCACCGGTGGCAATCCCTTTTACGGCACCCTCCGCACTGTAGAGAATTTCAGCAGCGGCAAAACCGGGGAAAATGTCCACCCCCAGGTTTTCCGCCTGCTCAGCCAGCCAGCGGCACAGGTTGCCCAGGCTGATAATGTAGTTGCCGGCGTTGTGCATGGTGCTGGGCACAAAGAGGTTGGGGACTTTGATGGATTTTTCGCCATTGCGCAGCACGAAGATATCGTCGCCTGTGACCCCGGTATGGAGGGGGGCCCCGCGCGCTTTCCAGTCGGGGAAAAGTTCATTCAACGCGGTTGGCTCAAAGACCGCTCCTGAAAGAATATGGGCGCCGACCTCGGAACCTTTTTCCACCACACATACGGAGATATCCTCGTTGAGCTGGCGGAGTCGGCAGGCCGATGCCAGTCCGGCGGGACCGGCACCCACGATCACTACATCGTATTCCATTGATTCCCGTTCCACGGCACTCTCCTCGGCGGTTGTATTCCACTTTTGCGGCCACTTGGCCTTGTCGATGCTATTGATGCCGGATTATATAGGCGTTTAATGATCCCTACCAATTGCCTGACTATTCATTTGCTATGGCAAATACGCTGTATTTCAAGGGGTTGGGAGAGAGATCGACGGTTTTTATTTCGGGAAATAGATTTTATGAATGGCAGGCGCGACCTCTATTTGGCTATTGATTTTACGCTATAGAACCGCCACCATACACGCCGTTCAAACACTTGTTTGACTAGAACGCCATATCCGTTCGCGATGTGAATAGTCAGTCGCGGCTGTTAAAAAGCATATTTGAGACAGGATTTCCATGAAAGTTCTTGTAGCTGTGAAACGCGTTGTCGACTACAACGTCAAGGTTCGCCCCAAGGCGGATGGCTCTGACGTTGATATCGCCAATGTCAAAATGTCTATCAATCCCTTCTGCGAAATTGCAGTGGAAGAGGCGGTGCGCCTGAAGGAAAAAGGCGTTGTCAGCGAGATAGTTGCCGTTTCCATGGGTCCCAAGTCGTGCCAGGAGCAAATCCGCACCGCGCTGGCGCTGGGGGCTGACCGCGGCATTCTGGTGGAAACCGATGCCGAGCTGCAACCGCTGGCCGTGGCCAAGTGCCTGAAGGCGATTGTTGAAAAGGAGGAGCCGCAAATGGTGATTCTGGGCAAACAGTCTATCGATGGAGACAACAACCAGACTGGGCAGATGCTGGGCGCATTGACTGGTATGGGGCAGGGCACTTTCGCTTCTGAGGTGGTTGTGGAAGGGGATGCCGTCCGGGTTACCCGTGAGATCGACGGCGGCCTGCAGACTGTCGAGTTAAAATTACCGGCCATTGTAACCACCGATCTGCGCCTGAATGAACCGCGCTACGCGTCCCTGCCCAATATCATGAAGGCCAAGAAAAAGCCTCTCGACATCACCACCCCAGACGCACTGGGTGTGGATATTGCTCCGCGCACCAAAACCCTGAACGTTGAGCCGCCGGCAGAGCGTCAGGCCGGAGTGAAAGTGGCCGACGTGGCGGAGTTGGTAGAGAAACTTAAGAACGAGGCGAAGGTAATCTGATGAGCATCCTGGTTATTGCAGAACACGATAATGCCGAGCTGAAGGGGGCAACACTCAGCACCGTTGCTGCGGCCAAGGCCATCGGTGGTGATATTGCGGTATTAATTGCCGGCGCCGACTGTGCCGCCGTTGCAGAGGCCGCCGCGAAAGTAGATGGTGTTTCCAAGGTATTGCTGGCAGATAATGCCGCTTACGCTCATCAGCTGGCTGAAAATACAGCCAGGCTGGTTGCCGACCTGGGCAGAGACTTCAGTCATATCCTGGCGCCGGCCACCACCACAGGCAAAAACATGCTGCCACGCGCCGCCGCGCTACTGGATGTACAGCCGATTTCCGACATTATTACCGTAGAGAGCGCCGATACCTTCAAGCGCCCGATTTACGCCGGCAATGTTGTCGCAACTGTACAGAGCAGCGATACCATCAAGGTGATCTCAGTCCGTGCCACTGCCTTCGACGCCGTGGCCGCTGAGGGAGGTAGCGCTACCATTGAGTCAATAGACAGTGCTGATGACGCGGGTGTTTCTTCTTTCGTCGGCGAAGAACTCGCCAAATCCGACCGTCCGGAACTTACCGCGGCCCGTGTGGTCATCTCTGGTGGGCGTGGAATGCAAAATGGCGACAACTTCGAGATGTTGAACAAGCTGGCCGACAAACTCGGCGGAGCGGTTGGTGCCTCCCGCGCTGCAGTAGATGCCGGTTTTGTGCCCAACGATATGCAGGTGGGCCAAACTGGCAAGATCGTCGCTCCCGACCTGTACATTGCCGTCGGTATTTCCGGCGCCATCCAACATTTGGCGGGTATGAAGGACTCCAAGGTAATTGTGGCCATCAACAAGGATGGGGATGCACCCATATTCTCTGTTGCGGACTACGGCCTGGTGGCGGATTTGTTTGAAGCGGTTCCCGAGCTTGAAGCAAAGCTGTAATCCTTATTTACTATACTCTCCAGTATTGGAAAAGGCGGCAGTGAGCCGCCTTTTCTATTTTCAGGTGGAACTGACGTGCTATTAGGGGCGAAATGGGGTGGTTTCCGCGTTTAATTGGGTGAGGGCGTTGCCTTTCCCGGGCTGAAGCAAGAAAATAGACGCCAAAAACCAATAACTCAAAAAACTGGACTTAAAAGTGGGTATATCCATGTCCCCGTTAACGCAAGCCATCAGCTCAATTGGTACCAGGGTTCGCCAGGGCGGTCCACACAAGGTGTTGTCCAGAAGTACCATGGCAGCCTCCGCTGTCGGTCTTTTGTGGCTGTCCGGCAATCTGTTCGCCTATAGTGCCCTGCTCATGCCTGCCAAACCGCAAGTGTCCCTGCTGGCAGAACGCACACACCGCGAAGCGAGCGTATCCCAGTCGGTTTCTATTCCAAATACCCCTTTCTTCGGTCTCGCTGAAGCCAGGAAAAAAGAGGTTGTTCCTGAAGTTGACCTCGCCAACCTCCCCGCTACCCAGCTGAATATCGTGCTCTCTGGTGTGCTGGACAATAGCAACAAGGACAGGGCCAGTGCCCTGGTGGCTGAGAAGGGCAAACCGGCAAAGCGCCTGTTTGTGGGGGATGTCCTGCCGGGTGGGGCGGAGCTGTATTCTATTGAGGTGGATCACGTCGTTCTTCGTCGTAATGGCGGGATGGAAAAATTGACCTACCCGGAAGTGGATGGCCGCCCCGATGTTCCCATGAGAAATTATTCCAATCTGGCACGCAGAGCCAGCCAAACCAGTGCCAGGAGCACGGTCAGAAGAGAGGAAAACCAACAGAGCATCCGGGAGCGGATGGAAAAACTGCGCGAACTGGCCCGCGAGCGTCGCGCGCAGCTCCAGCCTAAATGAACCCACCCCACTGGATCGTTTTGGTTTTTTTACATTTACTAGAGCCCCATAAATAATGATTAAAATGTTGTATCGATGGCTGATTGCGGTCGGATTGAGTTTTTTTGTGTCTATTGCAGCGCTGGCTCAGGGCCCCGAAAGGGTAACACTCTCTCTCGACAACGCAGATATTCGCGACTTGATTAATTGGGCGGCGGACTTCACCGGAAAAAATATTATTGTTCACCCCAACGTCAAGGGAAAAGTGACGGTTGTTGCCGGTGACCCCATGACCCACGATGAGGCCTTCGATGTGTTTATGTCGGTGCTTCAGGTGAATGGTTTCAGTCTGATAGGCCAGGGCGGCACCTGGAAAGTGGTGCCCGATGCGCTCGCCAAGCAGCAGGCGATTCCTGTGGCCGACGAAAATACCCTAGCGCCCGCTGAATCCCTGGTTGTACGCACCGTGCGGGTTGAAAATATTTCTGCGGCCCAGTTAATCGCCATGCTGCGGCCGCTTATCCCACAGACTGGCCATTTGGCCGCCTATGCCGATACCAATACCCTGATCATTGCCGACCGTGCGGCGAACATCGATCAGATTGTGCGCCTGGTGCGGCAGTTGGACCGCGCCGGTGCCATCGATATTGAAGTGGTACCACTGCTGTTTGCCTCTGCCAAAGAGGTGAAACAGGTGCTCAATGAGTTGCTGCAGTCCGGTGGCGGCAAGCAGGCAGGTAGAGAAGTCCAGCCACTGCGTATTGCCGTGGATGAGCGTTCCAACAGTATTCTCCTGACCGGGGACCCGGTAACCCGCCAGCAGATCAAGACCGTTATCGGCCGTTTGGACCAGCCACTGGATGGCGATGGCAATACCGCTGTGGTCTATGTGCAGTACTCTAACGCTGCGGACCTGAAACCGATTCTTGAAGGCATGAGCGGCAGTATCCAGAATGCGGAAAAGGACCAGCAGGCCGCCGATGTCGAGGTGAGTATTCAGGTGAACGAATCCCTTAATGCCCTGGTATTGACTGCGCCACCAGCGCTGCTGGAAACCATGAAGGGGGTGATTGCGAAGCTCGATGTGCGCCGTGCCCAGGTATTGATTGAGGCACTGATTGTCGAAGTGAACGAGGACACTACCAATGAACTGGGTATAAGCTGGATTGCTGGTGCTGACGACAATGTGGTTGCGGGGTGGAACAACACACCAGGTGTAGATGCTGAGGGCAACCTGAATCCCTTCTCGTTGCCTATTGGCAGTCTTACCGGGGAAAATGCATTACACCTGGGTTATTTGAGCGGTATGGATATCCGCTTGGCCATTAACGCACTGGCCACGGAAGCCAATGCGAATATTCTGGCTACCCCGACGATTATGGCATTGGATAACGAGGAGGCGGAAATCCTTGTTGGGGAGAATGTGCCTTTTATTACCGGAGAGCAGCTGCTCTCCGGCAGTAATGATGACCCCTTCACCACCATTCAGCGCCAAGACGTGGGGACCACCCTGAAAGTCACTCCAAGAGTGAATAACAACAATTCTGTGACACTGGAAATTGAACAGAAGGTGGAAGATGTGCTTTCCCGTGCTGCAGAAGAGAGCGTTGGGGCTTCGGATATTATCACCAGCAAACGCGAAATTCGCACCAAGGTATTGATTGATGACGGCGCAATCCTGGTGCTGGGCGGGCTAATTCAAGACAAGGTGATCGATAGTATCCAGAAGGTGCCTTTACTGGGGGATATTCCCGGCATCGGCCGCCTCTTCCGCAACAATAGAAAAGAAGTCAACAAAACCAATCTGATGGTGTTCCTGCGCCCCAAGATCCTGAGTACCCAAGTAGCCGGTTATGAAGAAACCCGCAAACGCTATATGGACATGCAGCAGAAGCAGATTTTCATTAAAGACAGGACCAGCCTGCTGTGGGACTGGCACCGCGGTGATGCATTGCCTGACCTGATGCCGCCAACGGGTACCTACAACGAAAGCCCCGCACCCGTGGATGGTTCCATTGATGGTGGAGCTGTGGAATTGATCGACGAGGTGCCGGTTGAGGTGCTGGAGATCGAGGAAGGGAAATGACGGTTGAAACAGCTTTAGAGGTTCCAACCGTACGCCGCCTGCCCTACGCATTCGCCAAGCGCCACCGGGTGCTGCTGGTGGAGCAGGAGGGGGGGGCTCTGTGCCAATATGTGGCGCCGGTGAACCCTGCGGCTGTTGCCGAGGTTCAGCGCGTTTTTGGCGGCCCTGTCAGTCTGCAGGTGGTTGCAGACGAGGTGTTTCAGGTGGCGCTGCAACGCCTCTACGAGAACCGTGAAGGTGGCAACCTCTCCGGGGTCGAGGGTCTCGGTGAGGACCTGGACCTGGCCGCGGTGGCCGATGCCTTACCGGAAACCGAAGACCTGCTGGAGCAGGAGGACGATGCACCCATCGTCAAACTGATCAATGCGATCTTTGCCGAGTCGCTGAAACAGGGCGCTTCCGATATCCATATCGAGACCTTTGAAAAGCGCCTGGTGGTGCGCTTCAGGGTCGATGGGGTTCTGCGCGAGGTCCTACAGCCCCGGCGCGCACTGGCACCCCTGCTGGCCTCCCGTATCAAGGTGATGGCCAAACTGGATATCGCCGAGAAACGCATTCCCCAGGACGGCCGTATCTCCCTGTTGATGGCAGGGCGCGAAGTGGATGTGCGTGTCTCCACCATGCCTTCCTCCGCGGGGGAGCGGGTGGTGATGCGCCTGCTCGACAAGCAGGCGGGCAAGATGGACTTAACCAATCTGGGCATGGCGGCAGAGGATCTGCGCGTCATGACCGATCTGCTCGCCCATCCCCACGGGATTATTCTGGTGACCGGCCCCACGGGTTCCGGAAAAACCACCACCCTGTACACGGGCCTTGGCAGTATCAACAGTCGCGAGAAAAATATTCTCACCGTGGAGGACCCGGTGGAATACAACCTGGAAGGGATTGGTCAGACCCAGGTTAACACCAAGGCCGATATGACGTTTGCCCGCGGCTTGCGCGCCATCCTGCGCCAGGACCCGGATGTGGTGATGGTCGGCGAGATTCGCGACCTGGAAACCATGCAGATTGCCATCCAGGCCAGCCTCACCGGCCATCTGGTCCTCTCGACACTGCATACCAATACCGCCCTGGGCGCGGTGACCCGCCTGGTGGATATGGGTATCGAGCCTTTCCTGTTGTCCTCAAGCCTGATCGGTGTGCTTGCCCAGCGTCTCGTGCGGGTGCTTTGCCCGGAATGCAGGCAGCCCCACAGGGCCGATGAGAGCGAGCGCAGGGTGCTCGGCGTCGACCCGGAAGCGGAAACGATCATTTACCGTCCCAATGGCTGTGAAGCCTGCAGCCACAGCGGTTATGTGGGGCGGATCGGTATCTACGAACTGGTGCCCCTCAACGAAGTCATGCGCCAGTTGATCCATGATCGCGCTTCCGAAAACAAGCTGGTGCTGGAGGCGCGCAAAGTGGCGCCGAGCATTCGCGATGATGGTGTTGCCAAGGTTTTGGCGGGCAGGACTTCCCTTGAGGAAGTGCTGCGGGTTACCCAGGAGTCCTGATTGTGGCCGCGTTTGAATACACCGCCCTCGCGGCTTCCGGCCGCAAGAGCCGCGGTACCCTGGAAGCGGACAGTGCCCGCGCTGCGCGCCAGCAGTTGCGCGCAAAGGGCATGGTGCCCCTGGAGGTGGCTCCGGCCACTGAGCGGGCTGAAAAGGGAGCCGGCAATTTTTTGTCCGCCAGTCCCGGCCTCAGTATCAAAAATCTGGCCCTGCTGACCCGCCAGATTGCCACCCTGCTGCGCGCGGGAATCCCCTTGGAAGAGACATTGGGGGCCATCGCCAACCAGAGCCGCAACCAGAAGATTCGCCGGGTGGTGTTGGCGGTGCGTGGCAAGGTGCTGGAAGGGCACAGCTTTGCTCAGGCACTGGGCAGCTTTCCCCGGGCTTTTCCCCAACTCTACCGCGCCACGGTGGAGGCCGGCGAGCACTCGGGGCACCTGGATACCGTCCTTGAGCGCCTCGGTGACTATACCGAAGGGCAGCAGCAGTTTCGCCAGAAGGTGCAGTTGGCGCTGATCTACCCGGTGGTGCTGGTATTTATCTGTGTTCTGGTGGTGACCGGTCTGATGGTGTATGTGGTGCCGGACGTGATCGAGGTATTTACCGGGACCGGCCAGGTGCTGCCGCTCGCAACCCGCATCCTGGTCGGCCTGAGCGATTTTATCTCCGCCTGGGGCTGGCTGGTGCCGCCCGCACTGGGGGTGGTCGTCGCCGGGATTATCCTGATGTTGCGCCGCCCGGCAGTGCGATATCGATTTCATCACCGCCTGCTGGAATTGCCCCTGATCGGCTGGATCGTGCGCGGCAGTCAGAGTGCCCGCTATGTGGGCACCCTGGCGATCCTTACCGGCAGCAGTGTGCCTTTGGTACAGGCGATGGGGATTGCCGGCGGCGTGATGAGCAATGATTTTCTCAAGGAGCGTTTGCAGGCCGCACAAAAGTCGGTACGTGAGGGCGGCAGTCTGCGGCGGGCCCTGGAGGATATTGGATATTTTCCGCCAATGATGATCTATATGATTGCCAGCGGAGAGTCATCCGGTACCCTGGACGAGATGCTGCACCGTGCGGCTCAATCCCAGGAACAGGATTTGCAGGGGGCGGTAACCGCTTTTGTGAGCCTGTTCGAACCGATTATGTTACTGGTGATGGCCGCTATCGTACTGTTTATCGTAATGGCCATTATGATGCCGATTTTAAGCATGAATGAACTGGTTATTTAACCACGGGCCACCCTGAACCCAGGTGATGAGGAGAAGAAAATGAAAAGTGTACGTAGAAGCAGCGGTTTTACCCTGATCGAGATCATGGTGGTCATCGTGATCCTCGGCATTCTCGGTGCCCTGGTGGTACCCAATGTGCTCAGCAGAACCGGTGAGGCCCGCATGAAGGCGGCCCGGGTGGACCTGCGCGCAATCGAAACGGCACTGGACATGTACCGCATGGATAATTTCGTATATCCAAGCTCCGACCAGGGGCTGGAGGCGTTGGTTGCCCGCCCGTCCGGCTTTCCGGAAGTCAAGAACTGGACCGAACCCTACCTGAAAAAAGCGCCCAAAGACCCCTGGGGCAATGAATATCAGTACCTCAGTCCCGGCAGTGCCGGTGCCTTTGACCTCTTCAGCCTGGGTTCTGATGGCAAGCCCGGTGGCGAGGGCGAAGCCGCCGACATCTTCGTCGCGGACCTGTAGGCCAAGGTCAGGCAGCGCCGCATGCACAGAAGACACGGTCGAAAAAGACCCGCTCACAGCCGTGGGTTTACCCTGGTGGAGATATTGGTAGTGATTGTCATCATTGCCACACTGGCGGGGATGGCCATTCTCTCCCTGGGGAGTTCCGGCGCGCGGGTCTGGACCGGCGAGGTCCAGCGCCTTTCCGCACTGCTGCAACTGGTCGCGGATCGCGCCTTGATCGACAAGGTCCATTACGGCGTGGTCCTCAAGGCCGAGTCCTACCGCGTGGTGCGTTTTGATCCCGCCACAATGGCCTGGCAGGACCCGGATGCCGCCCTGGCCGGTGCCCGCGCAGCGCGCTTTATGATGCATGAACTCCCCCCCAATGTGCGCCTGGAAGTGATTGCCGAGGCGGAACTCCCCGTAGCGGAGTCGACGGAGTTTGCCGAGGAGGAGAGTGACGAAGCAGTGGACGCGAGGCCCCAATTTGTGGCCCTTTCCAGTGGGGAGGTCCTGCCGGTGGAGCTGGTGGTGTACCTGGTGGAGGACGGCGACTTTGCCCGGGGGGCCACGATTTCCTACAGTAGCCTGTACGGCTTGCAGTTGGAGTGGCAGGCCGATGCATTTTAACCGCAGGCATTGTGCGCCCCAGGGTGGCTTTACCCTGGTTGAAGTGCTGGTTGCACTGGTGATCTTCGGTGTCATCGCCGCCAGCGTGCTGCAGGCGACGCAGCGCAGCGTACGCCAGCAGCGCGTGATGGAAGAGCGGCTCGCCGCCAACTGGGTGGCGCAACAGGTGCTTTCCCAGATGCGCTTACAAACCCCCTGGCCCCCGGTGGGCGAGCAGACAGAAGAGGTCACTTTTGCCCTGCGCGAGTGGGCGGTGGCTGCACGGGTGGAGGACACCAACGAAGAGCGCCTGCGCCATATCATTATCCAGGTGCGCCATCCCGATGCGGAAAACCCGACCCTCACCCTGGATGCCTGGGCGGCAAGGGAGTAGCTGGTATGACGCCCCCCCCTTTATGCAAAGGCCAGTCCGGCTTTACCCTGGTCGAAGTGCTTGTGGTGTTGGTGCTGGTGGCCATTATCAGTGTCGGCTCCTTTGCGCTGCTGGATATTTTTAACAGTACCGACCGGCTGGTTGAGCAGCGTGCGGAAACCCTGCGCCGGTTCTCCATGGCCCTGTATCGCCTTGAGGACGACCTGCGTCAGCTGACCGCGAGACCGGTCAAGGATGCCTATAGCAGCGGTTATGAACCGGCACTGCGTGGGGATGAGGATGAATTCGAGTTTACCCGGCTGGGTGCGGCGAACCTCACCGCGGAGCCACGGGGTGAATTGCAGCGCCTCGCCTACAGCATTGGCTATCTGGAAGCCGATGAACGCAGTTCCTTTACAGAAGAGGAGGACCCGGGTGCCCTGCTGCTGCGCAGCCGCTGGCAGGTTTTGGACAGGGCCCCGGATTCGGAGCCGCTGGTGGAACCCCTGATGATGAGGGTGGAGAGCCTGTCTCTGCGCTATTTCGATCCCGCCAGCGATGCCTGGGTTACCCAGTGGCCGCCGGTGGGTGGCCCGACTCCCCCCACCAGTGCCGATGCCCGCCTGCCAAAGGCCATAGAGTTTGTGTTGCTCA
This sequence comes from Microbulbifer jejuensis, assembly GCF_047289955.1. Classification (NCBI taxonomy): domain Bacteria; kingdom Pseudomonadati; phylum Pseudomonadota; class Gammaproteobacteria; order Cellvibrionales; family Microbulbiferaceae; genus Microbulbifer; species Microbulbifer jejuensis. Next base: position 160,941 of record NZ_JBLBUB010000006.1, on the reverse strand, counting down.
CCCGTCAGCATGGTGAAATCCGCAGAATCTTTCCCCTGCCCACGGTCAGTGCCGATGCCCCACCGGCTAATTCCCCGTGAAGTGGTCCAGGGGGCGGCGGTAGTGAAAAAAGGAGTTAACGCAATGCATGCTTTCGGCCACCAGCGGGGTGTTGCCCTGATCACGGTGCTGCTGGTGATGGTGATCGCCATTGCTGCGGTCACCCATGCCATCATCCGCGACCAGATTGCCATCACCCGCAGTGGAGCGTTGCTTGCCAACACCCAACTGGCGGAGTTTGTCGGGGGCGCCGAGGCCTGGGCCAGAGTCGCTCTGGAAAAGGACTTCGAAGAGGATAAAGCGGCGGCGGATTCCGCCGACCATGCGCTGGAGGCCTGGGCCGCACCGGCCCTGCAGTTCAATCCCGATTATGGGAAAATCCGCATCAATATCAAAGACTTGAATTCATGTTTCAATGTCAATACTCTGCAAGACAGCAGTGACCCCGATCTGTTTGTTATCTTCCAGCGGCTGGTGCGCGATGTCACCGGCAAGTTGGATTTGGCCGGGGCCATCGCCGACTGGATTGACACTGGGGACACGCCCCGTTCCACGGCCACCGAGGATGATGGCTACCTCGGACGGGAAATGGCCCACCGCACCCCGGACACGCAAATCAGTGAGATATCCGAGCTGTCTTCGGTGCAGGGGATGGAAGCGGAGGACTGGCAGAAACTGGCCCCCTTCCTCTGCGCACTGCCGGAAAGTGACACCAAGATCAATATCAACCTGGCCACCCGGGAATTGATTGAAGCGGTAGACCCAGCGGTGGATATGGCCAAGCTGGAACAGTTGCGTGAATCCGACGGCATACTGCACGATTCCGGAGATCTGGCTGATCTCAATATCAGCAAAACGACCTATTTTGCCTTTCACAGCCAGTACTTTATCGCCCGTATTGCTGTCCAACTGGGAGATACCGGCGATTACCGTCAGTATTGGGAGACGGCCCTGTGGCTGGATGACTCCGATGGAAAGGCCAAAGTGCTCCAGCGCCAGCGCCGGACTTTTTCCTTAGCAATGATGCAGGAGCTTCTCGACGGCGACGACACCCGAGAGTGAAGAGAGTGGATAGCCCATAAAATCGTATGTTTACAAAGAAAAGCCTGAATGAAATCGGCATGCCTGCCACCCCGCCAGCACCCTCCCTAGTCTTGCTACGGCTTACCGAGGGCGCGAATAACAGCCTGAAACTGTTCCAATGGAAAGACGCTTCCTGGGAGCAGGTGGCGCTTGATGATGCCTTTCTTTCAGCGTTCAACCCCGGATATGAGGCCACAGACACCCCGGAAACGATGGCACCGCCGAGTTTTCCCGAGGGTACCAGGGCGCTACTGCTGTTGCCTGGAAATTGGGTCTGGAGTGGTGTTGAGACGATACCCAAAGCCGCGCGGCGCCAGGCCAATGCGATCGGCTATATGGTGGAGGAGTGCCTGGCCGAGGACGTCGAGAATCTGCACTTTACCTGTGCCCCCAGGGAGGGCGACCAGTGCAGTATCACTGCGGTTGCCAGAAACAAAATAGCTGCGTTGCACACGCAGGTGGAGCGACTGAAATGGCCTCTGGTGGCGGCCGTGGCGGAATATCAGGTGCTGGATCTGCTCGGAGATGACCTGGTCCTATGGCTCGAGCATGAACAGGCCCATCTCTGGCAGCACAGCGGCCAGGGGCTGACGTTCCGTCGCGAATACCTGCAACCACTGCTCGGCTCGATTCTGGACGACAGTGCCCCGGAGCACACGCAGGGGGAGACCACCGGGGAGCCGGGGGAGAAAAGCCTGGTGCTGCTGGGCGCGGGGGAGGGCGACGGCCTTATTGTGGCCGAGCTGGAATCGCTCTTCGGTGACCGTTTACAGTGCAACCAAACAGCGCCGGAAACGGTTTTTCTGCAGCGTTTTATGCCTGGCAAACTCGGCAATCTTCTGAGCGGGGATTACCAACTGTCGGGCGGTGATGCGGAGCGCGTCTGGTGGCTGAAACCGGCCAAGGTGGCCGCTTTCTGCTTTGCTGCCCAACTGCTCTTCTTTGTGGGTGCCGGGGCCTACTATCAGTGGCAGGCCGAGCAGGCGGAAAGCCAAGCCCGTGCCCTGTTTGCGGAATTGTTCCCCAATACGCGCCCTTCGGCGCAGTTGCGCCGACAACTCGAGGGCCTGCTCAAGAATGCCGGCAGCCAGGGTGGTGCCTTTTCCACACAGATGCAGCAACTGAGTGGGGTGTGGACCGAGCACAGGGGTAAAGAACTTAAGATACAGTCTCTGCGTTTTGACGGACAGCGCGGTGAGATGGTACTGCAACTGCAGGCGTCCACCCTGTCGGATCTGGATGCCTTTGTCAGCAGTTTGTCCGGCAACGGCCTGCGCGCCGATTTGCTCGGGGCCAATGAACTGAAAGACGGGGTATCCGGTCGCGTGCGTTTGCGTTGATCTTTAATGTATCCGGCAAATGTTGGCTGCCGGGTGGGTAAGCGGGCAACTTGCCCAAATGCAGAAAATATTTGATAGTAGTGCAAAATGAAAGAACAGATCGAACAGTGGCGGCAGAAATGGCGGGAATTGTCCCCCAGTGACCAGCGCGCTTTAAGCATTCTCGGCTTTGTTGCCGGTGGATTGTTTATCGTCTACGGCCTGTTCGTGCCGGCCAAGACTTTCTTCGATGAGGCCCACGCCCGCGCGCAGGAATCCCGCGAGCTGGTCCACTGGATGCAATCCCAGCGCCCGGTACTGGGGCGCATCACGCCTGCCAACGCCGGCGCCAAGGCATCCGGCACCCTGCTGCAACGGGTGACAGGCGCCGCCAAACAGCACCAGGTCGCCATCAAGCGTTTCGAACCGGAAGGAGACAACCGCATCCGCCTGTGGATCGAGGAGGTCCGCTACCAGGACCTACAGCCCTGGCTGAATCAGCTGATACAGGCGCAGCTCGCCGTGCGCACCATCAACCTGGACGCCCTTCCCGAGCAGGGCATGGTCTCTGCGCGCCTGACTATCGAAGGCTGATCGCGGCCTTTTTAGCACCACCCGCTGCCCCTCGGGGGCGGGCTCCCACACGCCTCCGTTCCTATACATCGTTTTTTTTACCAGAGAGTCACGCGCTGGTTTCTACAGGAAGGCGCGATGGACAGCGCCCTTACGCCAGAGGATACCGGCACATTTATCCGAAATTGTCACCCGAAACCCTATACTGAAATCAGAAAGTGGAAAAAGGTGCCACTATGCTGTTCAAAGATGTAACCACCAGGCATTTGGTAGAGGTGGCCGATGTTGTAACGCTTTCAAACCCCTATGAACTGACGGTGGTTGGCCGCTACCTCTGGGGTGAGGAGGTGCAGGACCCTGAGGTATTCGACAAGACAGAGCTGTGCTTTCTGTCCGGTGAACCCCTGCCCAGGTGTTGGCACGACAGCCGCTACCGAGAGAAGGAAGTTCGCCGCCTGCGCTGCGGTACAGAGGCCCAGGAGGAGGGCGACTGCCATCGCGAGATGTGAATTGTTGGTCATAGGTAGTGACTGCGTTGGTCAACTGTATTTTGAAAAGCCTTACCAGTTGTTTTCAAGCACTGTACAATGCGCGCCACTTTTTTAAGCGGATATCCCCATGACATTTGAGCAGTTCGAACACTATGCTCTCTGGTTGGGGATAGGTGCGCTCATCCTGTTTATGACGTTTATCGTCTGGAGCCTGGCCAAGGACTCCAAGGCGGGCAGGTTTGGGACCTTTATTCTGTTTTTGGCGCTGGGCCTTGGACTGCTCGGATTTATTATAAAAACGGTACTGGTCGAAGTACTCGGAATAGGTTAAGTGACTGCTATGCCACGGTATACACAGCGTCCCGGGGAAGGTTGCAATGCCTTTAATTGATCGCCCTGAACTCAAGGTGCAAAAAGACCGGCGTCTCTGCCGGGCCACCGACGTGCGTATTGCCAAGTACAGCCGGCGGGGCATCATCCTGACACTGTGCGCTTTTGTGATCGCTGCCATGATCGGCGATATGCGCCTGGAGCACCCCCAGTTGCTGTTGTTCCTTGGAATTGTCCTGGTGGTGTTGACGGCAGTGCGGGGTTGGTTTGTATTCGGTTTCGACCGCTTATACAGTGCCGGGCCGAGTCGCTGGCGCAACCGCTACTTCGTTCTCACCATTCTTGCGACCTGCTGGTGGGGACTGATACTGGTTTGCTATGTGTACCTGATGGGGTTTGCGCCTGAAACACACTTTCTTTGGCTTTACACCGTTATCCTCTTCTCCAGTGTGTTCCCGGTCTTCGCTCCCTACCACCGTGTCTTCACCTGGGTTATCGCAGGCGCCCTGTTGCCCGCCTCAGTAGTGGCGCTTATTTCTGGATTATTCCTCGGCACCATTTACGGCGCCCTCACACTCACCTTTATCTGGCTTTCCGCACACCAGGCGCGCGGCCAATCGAAATACTATTGGGAGGGGCTGTCCGCCATGCAGGAGCTGCAGCAGCGTGCCAGCAAACTCGCCGTGGCACGCACGCACTCCGAGGCGGCGGTGGAGCTGACCAACGAGTTTATCGCCAATATCGGCCAGGAGTTTCGCAGCCAGTTATCGGAAGCCCTGGGGGCGTTGGCACTGCTGGAGGCGGAACCCTTGAACGAACGCCAGCGGGAGTGGGTGAAACTGGCCAAGAGCGCCGGCACCCAGCAGCTCAAGCTGGTGGACAATGTGGGTTTGTTCACGCGTGTGGCGCGCAAGCATATCCGCCTGCGCGAGGGGCCGTTTAATCTGGTCAAAACCCTTGAGAAGTCCTTCAAGTTTGCCGCCCGCGCCGCCCACGGCCACAATCTGGAGTTCAACTTCCAGATCGATGACAATCTGCCAGTGGTGGTGACCGGGGATAACCGCAAAACCGCCCAGTTGATCCGCAACCTGGTGGATTCCGCTACCGGTATCGCCCAGCGTGGCGAACTCTGGGGTGAAGTGAGTTTCACCCCGGTCACCGCGACTGAAGGGCAATTGAACATTTCCCTGATGGACGATGGGCAGGGTGAGATTCTCCCCGACGAGAGCGAACTGTTCGGTGCATTTTCCCGTGTGGACACCACCCAGGTGACCACCGGCCTGGGCCTGTCGATTGCCAAAGGCCTGGCCGAGGCCATGGGCGGCTGTCTGCAGCTAAATTCTACCCCGGATGGCAACCGCTATCAGGTGGTGATCAAATTCATCGTGGAGCCAAACCAGCGGACTTACCTCACGCCGGACCGGCGTTTGCAGGATGGTGAAGCGTTGCTGCTTCACCAGAAAGGGCTCTTTATCATTGGTCTGGCACAGATACTCCGCTCCTTCGGCATGGAAGTAGAATCCTGGCGCTGGTGTTCCGGCTGCGAAAATGATTTATACCAGCTGTTGGATCAGGCTATTGAGCGCAACCGGCTGGTCGTTTTGGCGCCTGCCATGGGAGACACTCACCTGTTGGATTCACTGACCCGTTTCTTCACAAAGGCCCAATCGGAGGGAAAGGCATGCCCTTTGGTTTGCCTGATGGGCTTTGGCCAGAAGGCGGCGTTTGCCCGCCTGCAAGCGGTGCTGCCGCCTGCCCAGAGCCTGGGTCGCCCGGCCACCCACAAGGAGCTACACGACGCCGTGGTAGCGGGTCTGTTCGGTGGTGCAAAAAGGACCCGCCACCGCGTATTAGCCGGTGGTGCCGATCAACCGCGCCAGTTTTCCCTGCTGCTGGTGGAGGAGTCTCGCCCACACCAGTGGGTAACAGAAGACATGCTGCAGGTGCTGGGCTATGAAGTGGATGTCGCCGCCAATGTCGAAGAGGCGCTGATACGCCTCTCCGATGGCCGCTACGACCTGGTATTGGTGGACTGTCAGCAGAATACGGACCACAGTGCGGAGATCATCGAGGTGCTCCGGCGCTGGGAGTCTGAACACAGGCCGGGTGATCGCCTGCCCATCGTCGCGCTTACCAGTACCACGGAAGAGCAGTTTGAAGGCCGTTGCCTGCTGGCTGGAATGGATGATTACCTGACCAAACCCCTCAACAAGGACCTGCTGCGGGAAACGCTGGCGCGCTGGCTCGGCAGTGCCTAGGGCCTGGGCTTACCGGCCTGCCGGGAGCGATTGACGCTGGCCCAAATGCAAGCGGGCTGCCGGATTTGGAGAGGATCTTAGCCGCGCCGGCCATAGGCTCGTACAGAACCTTGAAAACCACACGGTCCCTGCAGTTGCGTCAGAATCGGGAATCGGGAATCGGCGTCACTGTACCTGGTGCCCGCTGTGATAGTGGCCGGGTATATCAATCCGGCTGCAGGTTACTCTGCGGCAGCCGGGGGGCGTGGGTTATATACTGAATGGGTTCGTATATGGTTTGGGGGGACAATCGGAGTGCCCGTATAGATGCGAAATCTGTTCTGCTTGGTCAGTCTGCGTTATGGGTCGGTGTTTCAATCCGCATCTGTGCGACAGGTTTCTGGATTCGCCACTGCTGGCGTTACCTGAAGGGCATGCGGGGGACCCACAGTGTCAGCTGGGCCGAATAAATGATGGAGAAGTTCTCACCTGCCACTGGCCTCGGCAATTGTCATGTGCAAACGGTTTTTGGCCGCTTCCACCGTCCCTCCCCCTGGATAGGCACTGACTGTCGATGGTATGAAACCCCCGACGGCGATTGCCTTGCACTGCATGCCCCCCGCCCTCTGGAAGATAACCCCGCCTCCCCATTGGTATTGGTGCTGCACGGATTGGAAGGGTCTGTTAGGTCGTCCTATGTCCAGGGGTTGATGGCATCTCTGCTGAAACGTCAGTTCCAGGTCGCGGTGATGCATTTCCGAGGCTGTGGTGGAATTCCCAACCGTTTGCCCCGGGCTTACCACAGCGGAGACAGCGAAGACCCGCGCTGGTTGGTTGGCCAATTGCAAAAAGCGTTTCCCTCGACGCCCATTATGGTTGTCGGCTATTCCCTCGGGGGCAATGTATTGCTCAAGATGCTGGGGGAGGATGGAGCCTGCAGCACAATTGTAGCTGCGGTTGCGGTGTCTTCGCCGATGGACCTGCATGCCTGCAGTCGCCGTATCAATACCGGGTTGTCGAAATTGTACCAGCGCCATCTGCTGGGCTGTCTGCGCATGACACTCAGGCAGAAGGCGGCGGACCCAGGTATGGCAGCGGTCCTGCCGAATGTGAATGACGGGGGCAGTTTCGTCAATTTCCGCTGTTTTGATCATGCGTTTACCGCACCCCTGCACGGGTTCCGCAATGTGGATGACTACTATACCCAGGCCTCCAGCAAGCCCCTGTTAAAAGATATTCGCGTACCGACACTGATCATCAACGCAATTGATGATCCCTTTGTCTGTCCCTCGGCCATTCCCACCGGGCAGGAGGTCAGTTCGGCAGTGCAGCTTGAGGTGTCGCAGCAGGGGGGGCATGTGGGTTTTGTCAGTGGTAGTCTTTGGTACCCAACCTATTGGCTTGAGGAGACGATCCCCCGCTTTCTCTGTTCGGTGATCGAGGGGGATCACTTTTTAAGATTGGGTTGATGGCTGCAGGATGTCCCCCGGCAAAGCTTCTGATCGGCGGCTTAATCAAAAAAGCCGCCGATCCGTGCCAATCCTGATTTTCGCAGATGGTTGTAGCTTCGCGGAGTATGCCTGGCAGCGCCTCAGCAGCATTGGCCCCCTGACTCGGAATCCTGATTTCCTCCGTTGCCAAATGGTATTTCGCGGCCGCACCCAGGGAAGAGCCCAAAGTGTTGGGAAAAGTCGCCGATAAAGTCAAAGTGCGGGGCCAGTCGCGTTCCGGCCAGCATTCTCCAGGTATTGCCGCACACGGGAAAAACCCGGCCTTTCTCGATGGTATGGTGCCCGTCGAGGGTGAATTTGTCCGGGCTGCCGGCGATAGTGCCCTTGTAGACCACCGCCTGGCCGTAGTCCTCGCAGTCCTTCTCAAGCTGTTCGAGCTTAAACAGGCGGTAGGTGGCGGAATAAAAACCCACAGAGCCGCAGCGCTCGGAGAGGGTAGGGTTGGTGACCTCCAGTGGGCGGCTCTCCACCAGTCGGCTATCTCGGAAGCCGCTGTCCTGCGCCAGGGCCAGGAAGTCATTCCAATAGAGGGCGCCGCCCAGGCACTCACCAAAAAGTTCCGGGTCCGAGCGCAGGGTGCTTGGTACCCGCCGGTCTGCATAGACGTCGGAGAAATAAAATTCGCCCCCTTCCTTCAGCAACCGGTGCAAACCGCGCAGCACAGCGCCTTTGTCGGTAGACAGGTTCACGACGCAATTGGATACGATGACGTCGAAACTGCCGGGGGACAAGTCGAGATCCGCCAGCTGTTCGATGTAGCCGTGCAGGAAAGTGACGTTGCTGTAACCGAATGTCTCGGCGTGGTGCGCACAATAGCGCTGGGCTACGTCCAGTTGTTCATCGGTCATGTCTACGCCAACCACTTCCCCGGAAGCGCCCACCAATTGCGACAGCAGGTAGACATCGCGGCCGGAACCACAGCCGAGATCCAGCACCCGGCAGCCCTCCAGCAATGGTGGGCACACGAGCCCACAACCGTAGTAGCGCGACAGAACCTCCGGGTGGATGTTTGCCAGCAATGGCTTGAGCCAAGCGGGTACGGCACTGGCATCGCAGCAGGCATCGGTTTTCAGGTCCGAGGTGCCTTTTAGTTGGCGTCCGTAGTATTCCTGTACAATTTCGTGCATTGATCATACCTCTGTCGGGGTGATTTTTATGGGACAACAGTGCGCCCCGGTGCGTGTCTTTTTGCCCTTGCCTGGCGTCTGTAACAAGCGCAGTGTTTTCACGACTAAGTAATTGTGCCTGGCAAAAAGGGAAAATTGCCTTTTGATGCCAGTTGAGGCTGTTTATTAGATAATTCTGGTTTTTTGGTTACTATCCTCAGTTTCTGCATTGAGATTATGAGGGAACGTAATTGAGCGATCACCTTACCCCTGACGCCTCTCCTGGATCAAGTGCGCAAGCATCTCTGCAAAATTCACAGTTTCTTGTGGATTTACGCCAGCAGATGCTGCGATTTGCCCGCTTGCAACTGCAAGACGCCCAACTTTCGGAAGACGCCGTGCAGGAGGCTTTGATGGGGGCCTTGAAGAACTCCCGTAGCTTTAGCGGCTGTTCGGCACTGAAGACCTGGGTATTTGCAATCCTTAAGAACAAGATTGCGGATATCTTGCGGCAGCGCCGGCGCTTTGTCGATGCAGACCAGCTCGTGCGAAAGGATAGGGAGGCGCACAATCACGATGAGCTGTTTGATCAGAGCGACCACTGGCAAAAGAGTGAGCGCCCGAAGAAGTGGGTCGATCCCGAGTCGGCAATTTATGACAAGCATTTCTGGAGGATCTTTGAAGCCTGTCTCAGCCATCTTCCCGCACGCCAGGCGCAGCTTTTTATGATGCGGGAGTTCATAGAACTGGAGAGTCACGAAATCTGTGCCTCGGCAGAAATTTCTGTGAGCAACCTGAATGTGACACTCCATCGCGCACGATTGCGTTTGCGCGAATGTCTTGAAGATAACTGGTTTGGCGTGGAGGGTTGAGTTTGATGAAATCGTGTCGGGAAGCCACACGGCTGATGTCCGAATCCCAGGAGCGCAGCCTGAATGTGCGTGAGCAGGCCAGGCTCAGGTTTCATCTGGCGATGTGCACGCCATGCCGGAACTTTGGCAAACAGCTGAAAATACTGCGCCGAATCAGTAAATCCTATGTGGAAGGCGGGCCTGAGGACACCAAAAAGTAGTCTGCCCGCTCAGGGGCATGATCAGAAAATTGGTAGCGCTACCGACAGCAGCGGCCTCTGCCCTGCGGCGGTTACTGGTCTTTGAATCACCGTGAGCGCGAAGCTCTAAAAGAGGAGCCAAACGGTAGTTAATTGATTCGTGAAAGGTGGCGGCAAAGGACCGGGAGGCGGATAAGGCTGTGGGATTGATGATGACTGGCCCGGCATTTACCTGTTGAGCCCATTGGCTGATGGTGGATCTGTTTGAGCTGACCGGACTTGTTTGCTAGAGTCCAGCGTAAGAGTCTTATGATCTGCTGCTATGTGCGTTGTCCGATGGTCATTTTTGCTGGTTGCGCTTCTGGTTCTGCAGACGGCGGGTGCTTTCTATGACAGTCACGAAGCCTTGCAGGCTGTTTCCGGTCATTTTTCCCTGCACCATCTGGACCCGGTGGATGGGCCTGGTGAGTCCCCGGCGGATCAACCGGGCAGTGCCTACACCCATGCCGAATTAGAGGGCATGTCTGCCGCCGGCGAGCCCGATCTCTCAGCGCCTCTTCTGGATTTCTGTAATCATTGTTGCCACTGCCACGGAAGCTCTTTTACCGGGCTGCTGGGGCAACCCTTTCTACCAATACGCCGGGGCGGCATTATTTATCGCGAGTTAGCACGCGTCGCTGTACCTAGTGGTTACTTTGCACCCCTTCTGCGCCCACCTATAACCCAAGTCTGATTGTTGTATTGCTGCGCGGGAACAGAGCGTCGAAAGGCCCGCTCGCGCCAACCGGGATGTGACTTGGGAGATATTCATGGATTTTTTCCACAGGCTCTTTGCGGGCGTGACCTGCCGCCGGGCCGCCTGGCCGCTCGTGGTGGCCATTTTGTACTTGCCTGCGGAGGCTGTGGTTGCGCAGAAGGGGGAATTGCTGACACTGCCGGATGCCATCGCGCGGACGCTGGCGCAAAACCCACAACTCGCGGTATTCCCGTTACAGAGAAAGAAACTGGCTGGTGCCGCGCGAACGGCGGCCTTGCGCCCTGCCTTCGACTTCAGGTTTGAGACAGAACGCAAGCATTTCGGCGGTGATGAACCGGATGAGGCGCCCGATCCTGAGGACGCCGCCGCAAATGAGCTGGAGCTGGTGGTGGCGTTGTCTTCAGTGATTGAGCTGGGCGGCAAGCGCCAGATGCGAGTCGATGTGGTCAGCGCCCAACTCGATGTGCTGATTGCCGAAGAACAGGCCAGGGCACTGGATTTGCTCGGCGAAGTGATCCGCCGCTACACGCAGGTGCTCGCTGCCGAGGAGTTGGTAGTGCTCGCCAAAGAGAAGGTCTCGTTGGCACGGGAAACACTGAAAATGGTCAGTGAGCGGGTGATTGCCGCGGCCAGTCCTGTTTCAGAGCGAATGCGCGCAGAATCCACACTGGCCAAAGCGGTTCTGGCCGAGCAGTCCGAGCAGAGCATGCTGGTCTATCGCAAGTACGCGCTGTCTGCACTTTGGGGGCAACCGGAGCAGGCATTCGATGTGGATGCCCGTGCGCTATACCGCTTTGCACCCGGTGCCAGCTTTGAGGAACTCTATGCCCGTGCACAGGAAAACCCGGCAATTGCCCGCTTCGCTTCCGAAGAGCGCCTGCGGGCCTCGCAACTGCGCCTGGTCCAGGCCAACTCCAGCCCGGATCTGGGCTGGTACGCCGGCGTTCTGGTCAACAGGGCGGTGGATGAGACAACCGCATTGGCGGGTTTTAATCTGCCCCTGTTTACCGCCAAACGCAACCGGGGCGCCCTGATCAGTGCCACGGCGGAACTGGAAGCTGTGGCACTGCGCCGAAAAGCCGCGCTATTGCAACTCTACCCGCAACTTTACCTCGCCGTTTCCAACCGCAAGCAGGCCCTCGACACAGTATTCACGCTGCAGGATTCCGTTATCCCGAACCTTCGCCAGGCACTCGGGGAGGTGGAGCGGTCATATCGCCACGGGCGGGATTCCTATTTGGATCTGATTGCCGCACGGGAAGCGTTAATCGGTGCGGAGCGCGCCCGAATTGAGGCGGCGCGATCCGTGCTGCTGTTCGGTGCCGAGATTGAACAACTGACCGCCGGGCCACTCGGGCCTCTGGGCTTGGAAAGCCGTCAATAATTTTGGATTGAGTAATGAGCAGAGCAAAGAAAATCATTCAGCGGGTGCTATTGATACTCCCGCTCCTCTTTCCGGGGCTCTCGGTCGCGGGCCAGACCCATACCACTGAAACAGAGCAAAACCGTCATGACAACTACCCTGGCGAACAGGTGTCCCACGGCGGCGAGCGGGCTCACCGGGAGCATAAATTCCGTGAAAGCCGTATACAGATCCCGGATAAAACCGCGCACAAAGCAGGTATCAGGACGGCCGTAGCAGGCCCCGGCACCATTGGGGAAAGTGTCACCCTGTACGGTAAAACCGCGATTGACCACCGCAGTATCAGCCATGTGCGCGCCCGCTATCCCGGTACGCTTGTGGCCATCGAGAAAGGACTTGGGGATCTGGTGGAAAAAGGACAAAAGCTCGCGGCCATTGAATCCAATGACAGCCTGCAGGTCTATCCCCTGGTGGCGCCAATCCGCGGACAGGTTATCGACAAACAGGCCAGCCTCGGGGAGTTCAGTGGGGAGCGGGTGCTGTTTACCATTGCCAACTACAGCCGGCTGTGGGCGGAACTGAGGGTATTCCCCGGGCGCCGAGACAAGATCAGCCGCGGGCAGAGGGTGTCCATCAGCGCAGGGGAGCGCACTTTTGATTCCACCATTACCAGTCTCGCCCCCGGGGGCAACGGCCAGCCTTTTGCCATAGCCCGCGCGCTGATTGAAAATCCGGACAATCTGTGGACCACGGATCTGATGGTGCAGGGCCAGGTGGTGACCAGTGAAAACCGGGTTCCCCTGGTGGTGGAGAACCGCGCGCTGCAACCACTGCGCGAAACTACGGTGGTGTTTGTCAAAGTCGGGCAAACCTATGAGGCCCGCCCACTGGCACTGGGCCGCAGCGATGGCACTGTGACGGAAGTGCTCAGCGGCCTCACTGTGGGCGAGCGCTATGTCACAGAAAACAGCTATTTGATCAAAGCGGACTTTGAAAAATCCGGTGCTGCGCACAGCCATTGAGTGAGGCCATGAGATGATTGAGAGCATCCTGCGCTTCTCTATTGAGCGGCGCTACTTCGTGTTGTCCCTGGTTTTTGTACTGGTGGGCCTGGGGCTTTGGAGTTATCAGAAACTGCCGATTGATGCGGTCCCAGATATCACCAATGTCCAGGTACAGATCAATACCGAGGCACTGGGCTACTCCCCTTTGGAAGTGGAACAGCGGATTACCTACCCGGTGGAAACCGCACTGTCCGGACTGCCAAACCTGGCCTATACCCGCTCCCTGTCGCGCTACGGCCTGTCACAGGTGACGGTGATTTTTCAAGAGGGCACCGATCTTTACTTTGCCCGCAACCTGATCGACAGCCGCCTTGGCGCGATTGAGGGTGCGCTCCCCCCGGGTCTCGCGCCGAAGATGGGGCCTATTGCCACCGGGTTGGGGGAAATCTTCACTTACACGGTGGAAGCCCTGCCCGGTGCCACCCAGCCAAACGGGCAGCCCTACGACACTACGGCATTGCGGGAAATCCAGGACTGGATCATCAAACCGCAGCTTTCACTGGTGCCCGGTGTCACTGAATTGAATACCATCGGCGGCTATAACAAGCAGTACCATGTCACACCCGATCCGCGCAAGCTGCTCAATTTTGCCGTGTCCATGCAGGACATTGCCGCAGCGCTTGAGCGCAACAACGAGAATCGCGGTGCCGGCTATCTGGAAAATAACGGCCGCCAGTTACTGGTCCGCTCTCCCGGGCAGTTGGCCACTATTGCGGATATCGAGGATGTGGTGATTACCAGTCGCGCCGGGGTACCGGTCAAAATTTCCGACGTGGCGGAGGTGGCGATTGGGAAGGAGCTGCGCACCGGCGCCGCCACCCGCGATGGGCGCGAGACCGTGCTGGGTACGGCCATGATGCTGGTGGGGGCAAACTCCCGCGAGGTCGCGCACAATGTGGCACAAGCCCTCGAGCGGGTGCAATCCACCGTGCCTGAGGGTATCAGGGTTGAGGCGGTCTATGATCGTACCACTCTGGTGGACAAAGCCATTTCCACGGTGCGCAAGAACCTCGTTGAAGGGGCGCTTCTGGTGATTGGGGTTCTGCTTCTGTTATTGGGTAATATCCGCGCCGCCGTTATTACCGCAGCGGTCATTCCCCTGTCCATGCTCGCCACCATTACCGGCATGGTACAGGTGGGGGTGTCCGCCAACCTGATGAGTCTGGGAGCGCTGGATTTTGGCCTGATTGTCGATGGTGCGGTGATTATTGTGGAAAATGCCATTCGCCGCCTGGCGGAGGCCCAGCACCGCAATGGCGGCAAGCTGCCGCTCAAGGAGCGCCTGGAGCTGGTATTTCTGGCCACCAACGAAGTGATTCGCCCGAGTCTGTTCGGTGTGCTGATTATCACCGTGGTTTACATACCGCTGTTCAGCCTCACCGGGGTGGAAGGCAAGATGTTCCACCCCATGGCGGCCACGGTGGTGATGGCCCTGCTCGCCGCACTGGTGCTCTCCTTGACGGTGGTGCCCGCCGCAGTGGCGGTGTTTTTGACCGGCAGGATCAGTGCGCGGGAAAACCGGGTGATTGTGGCCGCCAAATCCCTCTACAGGCCGCTGTTGCTGGCCGCCTTGAAGGTGCGCTGGTGGGTGCTCGGTGGGGCAGTGACACTGGTGCTGTATTGCGGCTGGCTGGCAACCACCCTGGGGTCTGAATTTATTCCGCAGCTCAATGAGGGCGACATTGCCCTGCACGCCCTGCGTATCCCCGGCACCGGACTGGCGCAGTCGGTGGAAATGCAGCGCTTGCTGGAGGCGCGCATCGGGGCGTTTCCCCAGGTGGACAAGGTCTTTGCAAAAATCGGTACGCCGGAGGTGGCAACCGACCCGATGCCGCCGAATGTGGCCGATAATTTTGTCATTCTGAAACCGCGGGACCAGTGGCCCAACCCGAAACTGCCCCAGAAAGCACTGGTGGCGGATATCGAACAGGCCGTGCGGCAGTTGCCGGGTAACAACTACGAATTTACCCAGCCAATCCAGATGCGCTTTAATGAGTTGATTTCCGGAGTGCGCGCAGACTTGGGGATCAAAGTGTTTGGCGATGACCTGGAACAACTGGAGGCGTCTTCCAATGCAATACTGCGGGTATTGAACGGAATTGATGGGGTGGCGGATGCCCGCATGGAACAGGTGGAAGGGTTGCCGGTACTGTCGGTGGTGCCCGAGCGGCTGGCGCTGGCACGCTACGGCATCGACCTGCGAACCCTGCAGGATCTGGTGGCTACTGCCATCGGCGGCGAGCAGGCCGGTCTGATTTACGAAGGCGATCGCCGTTTCCCCCTGGTGGTGCGCCTGCCGGAGAACCTGCGCCGCGACTATGAAAAGCTGGGAGATCTCCCTGTACCCCTGCCCCCCGACAGCCCACTGGGCACCTATGTGCCCCTGTCTGAAGTGGCCAGGCTGGAGATGGCCCCGGCCCCCAACCAGATCAGCCGGGAAAATGGCAAGCGCCGGGTCGTGGTCACCGCCAATGTGCGCAACCGGGACCTCGGTTCTTTTGTGCAGGAAGCGCGCGCGCGGATCGAGCGCGACGTGCCTCTGCCACCCGGCTACTGGCTGGTATACGGTGGTACTTTTGAGCAATTGGAATCCGCTAGCCAGCGCCTCTCGGTCGTTGTACCTTTGACGCTAATGGTGATTCTCGGTCTGCTGGTGATGGCTTTTGGCACACTCAGGGATGCGCTGATTATTTTCACTGGCGTGCCTCTGGCACTTACCGGGGGTGTGCTGGCCCTGTGGTTGCGGGGAATGCCGCTGTCTATCTCTGCAGGGGTGGGCTTTATTGCCCTCTCCGGCGTAGCGGTGCTGAATGGCCTGGTTATGCTGTCCTTTATCCGCCAGCTGCGCCGGGCGGGTGGGGCACTGCATTCTGCCATTGTTGATGGCGCATTGATCCGCCTGCGTCCGGTACTCATGACCGCATTGGTGGCGAGCCTCGGCTTTGTCCCCATGGCGCTCAATACCGGCACTGGCGCCGAGGTGCAGCGACCGCTGGCGACGGTGGTGATCGGCGGAATTATCTCCTCGACACTGCTGACACTGTTTGTTTTGCCGCTGCTGTACCAAATTGTCCACTCCGACAGGGCGGCCAAACGGGAAGGCATACCCGCTGCGGGCTAAATTCTTTTATGATTCACCCGGCAACCGATCCCCTTGCCGGGGTTTTGGCAACAACAAAACTGTATTGAGGAAAGTCTTTGAAGGCCGAGAGTGCAACCGAGGAAACCGCTGCGAATAGCGATACCCTGCCGGATCCGCTGATTTCCCGCTTAATCAGAGAGGGGGCTCTGATCGCCCTGCTGGCGGGGGCGTTGCTATTGGCAATCAGCCTGCTGAGTTACGATGCACAGGACCCCGGCTGGTCCCATGTAGGGCAAACCGATCAGTTCCAAAATGCAATTGGGCCCACCGGGGCCTGGCTTGCCGACGTAGGCCTGTCTCTGCTGGGTTGGATGGCTTACCTGTTGCCCCTGCTGATTGGTTGGCGTGCCTATCGCATTCTGCGCGATCGCAGTGCCCGTTTTCACGGGCCCCTGTTCCTGCTACGGGTGTTTGGCCTGCTGCTGGTACTTGCCAGCGGCGCCTCGCTGGCAACCCTCTGTTTCGCGCCGGCTGAGACCCCGCTGCCCTTTTCCAATGGCGGTATTATCGGTGCGGCCCTTTCCGGTGCCGCCGGAGCCAGCCTCGGCTATGTGGGAGCAACCATTTTACTGCTGGCAATTTTTGCCATTGGTATCACCGTGTTCACCGGACTTTCCTGGCTCAGGCTGGCCGAATCCATTGGCCACATTGCGCTTGGATTTTTCGCCCTGTTCGGCCGGTTCTACAAACACTGGCGCCAAAAACGCGCTGAACAGCGTGTGGCACGGGAGGCCATAGTGGTGCGCAAAGCCGCTTTGGAGGAGGAGAGGCGGCGCAGTGTGGAGAGAATGCCGCCGAAGATCGAAGCGCTGGCGCCAAAACCAAAGCGGAGTCCCCGCGCGACCAAGGACAAGCAGGGCGAGCTGTTCAAAATCGGTCCGGTCACCGGCGCTCTGCCACCGCTGGGCTTACTGGACCCGGCGGACCAGAATAAAAAGGCGGGTTTCTCGCGGGAATCCCTGGAGGGGTTATCCCGTCTGCTGGAGCTGAAACTCAAGGACTTCGGTGTGGTGGCTGAAGTGGTCTCTGTGCTGCCTGGCCCGGTGGTCACCCGTTTTGAAATTCAGCCGGCAGCCGGGGTTAAAGTCAGCAAGATTTCCAATCTGGCCAAGGATCTGGCGCGCTCGCTGGCGGTGATCAGTGTCCGTGTTGTCGAGGTCATCCCGGGGAAATCGGTGGTGGGGATTGAGATCCCAAATGAGAATCGCCAGATTGTGCGCTTGAGTGAGGTACTGTCTGCCGATGTTTACGAAGCTGCCAAATCCCCCCTGACCCTGGCTTTGGGACACGATATCTCCGGCCAGCCGGTGGTGGCGGATCTGGCCAAGATGCCACACCTGCTGGTGGCGGGCACCACGGGCTCCGGCAAGTCCGTGGGCGTCAACGTGATGCTGCTCAGCTTGTTGTACAAGTCGACGCCGGAAGCGGTGCGCCTGATCCTGGTGGACCCGAAGATGTTGGAGCTGTCGGTTTACGAGGGTATTCCCCATCTGCTGACGCCAGTCATCACGGATATGAACGACGCCGCCAACGGTCTGCGCTGGTGTGTCGGGGAGATGGAGCGCCGCTATAAGCTGATGGCCGCGCTGGGGGTGCGCAACCTGGCGGGCTTTAACCGCAAGGTGGAGGAAGCCGAAGAGGCGGGAGAACCCATTGCCGACCCGCTTTGGCAGCCGGACCCCATGTCCAGCGTTCCGGAAGGGGAACAAACGGCCCCGGCTTTGCACAAGCTGCCGGCCATCGTGGTGGTAATCGATGAGTTTGCCGACATGATGATGATTGTCGGTAAGAAGGTGGAGCAACTGATCGCGCGCATCGCGCAAAAAGCCCGTGCGGCGGGTATTCACCTGCTGCTGGCCACCCAGCGTCCCTCAGTGGATGTCATCACCGGCCTGATCAAAGCCAATGTGCCCACCCGTATCGGTTTCCAGGTTTCTTCAAAGGTGGATTCCCGCACCATTCTCGACCAGGGTGGGGCGGAGCAGTTGCTCGGCCATGGCGATATGCTCTACCTGCCTCCGGGAAGCGGTGTGCCGGTGCGGGTGCACGGTGCCTTTGTGGATGATCACGAGGTACACAAGGTGGTGGCCGACTGGCGCCGACGCGGTACACCCGAATATATCGATGGCATTATCGATGACAGTAACAACAGTATACCGGTGCCCGGGCTGCAATCTGAAGAGGGGGAGGGCGAGGATCCCGAAGCGGATGCCCTCTACGATGAGGCAGTCGCCTTTGTGACGAAATCACGCAAGGCTTCCATTTCTTCTGTGCAGCGCCAGTTGCGGATTGGTTACAATCGTGCCGCACGTATTATTGACGCCATGGAAGCCGCAGGGGTTGTGTCCCCGGCCGGGCACAACGGCAACCGGGAGGTATTGGCCCCCCCACCCCCTTGAATGAACGCGCCATCGGACGGGCAGGAAGAGGGTTAAGCGCCTGTTCACCGGCCCGCCATTATGCTTTGTGAACTCAACCTACTGGAATCCAACTATGAAAAGCATTCTGCACAGTCTACTGTTGACGGTGAGTGTTGCTGCCGCAGGGGCCTGGGCCGATGCCACCGATGACCTCAGCAAGCGACTTATGCCCCTCGCTGCGCTGTCGGGCAATTTTCAGCAGACCCTGCTTGATGAGCGCGGCAAAGTGACCCAGAAGAGCAGTGGCAGCTTTTCTGTACAGCGGCCCGGTAAACTGCGCTGGGAAACCGGGGATCCCTACGCGCAGCTATTGGTGACCAACAATAAAACCCTGTGGCTTTACGATCCGGATCTGGAACAGGTGACGATACGGCCGGTGGACAAGCGCATCAAAGAAACACCTGCGCTCTTACTCGGCGGCAAGGTGGCAGAGATTCGCAATTCGTTCAATGTCTCCCTGAAAGACGGCGTCTACCACTTGGTTCCGAAAAATCCCTCGGCGCCCTTTAAAGCCATGGAAATAGGTTTTGCCAAAAACGGGCTGCCCGCGGCGATTACGGTGCGCGACAGCATGGGCCAGACCACCGAGATCACTTTCAGTGACATTCAGGCCAACCCCGAGCTTTCCGCCTCGGTATTCGACTTCAAACCACCCGCAGGTACCGACGTTATTAGAGATGAGTGATCTGTTTCAGTCCCCCCGGAACTATCAGCCCCTGGCCGCGCGGATGCGGCCCATCTCCCTGGCCTGTTATGTGGGCCAGTCGCATTTATTGGGAACGGGGAAACCGCTGCGTGAGGCGGTGGAGCGCGGGCAGTTGCACTCGATGATTTTGTGGGGGCCGCCGGGCGTTGGCAAAACCACCTTTGCCCGGCTCCTGGCTCAGGAATGCGATGCCCGTTTCTCGACATTGTCCGCGGTTTTGGCCGGGGTCAAGGATATCCGCCAGGCCGTTGCGGAGGCCGAGCAGAGCCGGGTGCAATCCGGTCGCGGCACCATCCTTTTTGTGGACGAAGTACACCGCTTCAACAAAGCCCAGCAGGACGCTTTTTTGCCCTATGTAGAGGAGGGCACGGTAACCTTCGTCGGTGCCACCACGGAAAATCCGGCCTTTGAGCTGAATAACGCGCTGCTGTCGCGCTGCCGGGTCTACCTGTTGCGCAGTATTTCGGAAGCGGATTTACTGGCCTTGCTGCAGCGCGCCCTGCAAACCGACGATGCACTGGTCGATCGCAATGTCACAGTGCCAGAAGCGGTGCTGCTGAAGATTGCGCGCGCCGCTGATGGGGATGCGCGCAGTGCCCTGAACCTGCTTGAAGTTGCCTGTGACCTGGCCACAGAGGAAGGTGGGGCGCTGCAGGTCGATGAGGTTGTGCTCGCCGAGGTGCTCAGCGCCGATGTGCGGCGCTTCGATAAGGGCGGTGACTATTTTTACGATCAAATCTCGGCACTGCACAAATCGGTGCGGGGCTCCGATCCCGATGCGGCGCTCTACTGGCTTGTGCGTATGCTCGACGGCGGTTGCGACCCCCTGTATATCGCGCGCAGGGTGGTGCGCATGGCCAGCGAAGACATCGGCAACGCAGACCCCCGCGCATTGCAGTCGGCGCTCAATGCCTGGGATGTGCAGGAGCGGCTCGGCAGCCCGGAAGGGGAGCTGGCCATCGCCCAGGCGATTCTCTACCTGGCGGTGGCGGCCAAAAGCAATGCGGTGTACAGCGCCTATAAGCGCGCGGTGGCGGATATCCGCCGCGACCCCAGTTACGAGGTGCCGATCCATTTGCGCAATGCGCCCACCAAGCTGGCCAAAAGCCTGTCCCACGGGGCCGAGTATCGCTATGCGCACGATGAACCCGATGCCTTTGCCGCGGGGGAAAACTACTTTCCCGAGGCCATTGCTGGTCGGCAATACTATCATCCGGTATCGCGCGGATTGGAACTGAAAATCGCAGAGAAACTGGACACACTGCGCCGCCTGAACCGCACCAGTGCCGTTCAGCGTTACACAGATAACACCTGAACTGCGGGGGAAACGAAATGCAGTGGCTGGCAATTGCCCTGGGTGGCGCTTTGGGGGCAGTGCTTCGCCACTTGATCACCATCTGGAGTTACCCGGTTTTCGGCGGCAAGTTTCCCCTGGGTACGTTGATCGTCAATGTGCTCGGTTCGTTTCTAATCGGAATCGTCTACGTACTGATCATTCACCGCGCGATGCTGGGGGAGGAGTGGCGGCTCCTGCTTATGACGGGCCTGTTTGGTGCGCTCACAACCTTCTCCACTTTCTCCCTGGATACCCTGATACTGTGGCACAATGGCCAACCATTCGTGGCCATTGGCTATATTCTCGGCAGCCTGGTTTGCTGCCTGGCAGCCACGGGAGTCGCTGTCGCCCTGGCGACACGGTATTTTTAAACAACATCCATTTAATATTTTGTGGTAGGCGCCTGAGCACAGGCGAACTGGAAACAATGCTCGATCCCAAACTGATTCGCACGGATATGGACCAGGTGGCCGCGGCGCTGAAAAAGCGTGGTGTGACACTGGATACGGTCAAACTGACAGCGCTTGAGGCGCGCCGCAAAGAGCTGCAGGTCCACACCGAGCATCTGCAAAATGAGCGCACCAGCAAGTCGAAAAATATTGGGCGCATGAAGGCCGCCGGAGAAGATATCGCCCCCCTGCTGAAAGCGGTGGAGTCCTTGGGCGGCGAGTTGCAAAGTGCCAAACAGACGCTGGCTGAACTGCAGCAGGAGCTGGCTGCTATTCTGTCCGCGATTCCGAACCTGCTGGATGCGTCGGTACCAGAGGGCGAGAGCGAGGACGATAATGTTGAAATCCGGCGCTGGGGACAACCGCGCTGTTTTGATTTTGAAGTCAAAGATCACGTCGACCTGGGTACCGGGCTCGGCGGTCTCGACTTTGAAGTGGCCGTCAAGCTCACAGGTTCACGCTTTGCTGTAATGACCGCAGCGGTGGCGAGACTACACCGTGCCTTGGCCCAGTTTATGCTGGATATTCACACTGAAGAGCACGGCTACAAAGAGGCCAATGTGCCGTTCATTGCGAATGGGGATTCCCTGTATGGCACCTCGCAGCTGCCGAAGTTTGAGGAAGACCTGTTCAAACTGAGCGACGAGCGCAGCTTCTATTTGATTCCGACTGCGGAAGTGCCGCTGACGAATTTGTACCGCGACCATATTGTTGAAGACAGCCAGTCCCTGCCGCACAAACTGGTGGCCCACACACCCTGTTTCCGCTCCGAGGCCGGCTCCCATGGTCGCGACACCCGCGGCATGATTCGCCAGCACCAGTTTGAAAAAGTGGAGCTGGTGTGGGTGACCCGCCCGGACCAGTCTGGCGAGGCGCTGGAAACCCTGACGCAGCATGCGGAGACCATTCTGCAAAAGTTACAGCTGCCGTATCGCACTGTGGCACTCTGTGGTGGAGATATCGGTTTTGCCGCGCGCAAGACCTACGATATTGAGGTTTGGATTCCGTCTCAGGACCGGTACCGGGAAATTTCCTCCTGCTCCCTGGTGGGTGATTTCCAGGCGCGCCGGATGAAGGCCCGCTGGCGCAACCCGGAATCCGGCAAACCGGAGCTGGTGCATACCCTGAATGGCTCCGGCCTCGCGGTGGGCCGAGCTTTGGTTGCGGTACTGGAGAACTACCAGCGCGAAGATGGCAGTGTGGAAATTCCGGCCGTGTTGCGTCCCTATATGGGCGGCCGGGAAGTGATTGCTGCTTTCCCCGCATAGTGTTGATGCGGCACTCTGGCCGGCTACCGGGTTGTTAACTACCCCGGGTATTCTGGAGGAATACTGTTCCCGTCTGCCACTTAATGGGATAAGACGTTGCGCTATCTCCCTCTCGCGTTTGATGTCCAAAACCGCCCTTGCTTGATTGTGGGTGGAGGCGCCATTGCCACCCGCAAAGCCCGCTTGCTATGCAAGGCGGGAGCCCGCCTGTGGGTGGTTGCCCCGGAGATTGCCGCCGAACTCAGGCAACTGGTGTCCGATTCAAACGGAGCCCTGTTTGAGACAACCTACTGCGCCGATTATTTGCAGCGGGCTGAACTGGTGATCGCGGCATCCGATAGTGCGGAGGTCAATGCGCAGGTCTCTGCCGATGCGCGCGCCCGGCACCTGCCGGTCAATGTGGTGGATGCGCCGCAGTTGTGTACGTTTACCTTTCCCGCAATGGTGGAGCGCGGCGATCTCTCGATTGGTATTAACAGTGGCGGTGCTGCGCCGGTGCTTACCCGGCGTATCCGCGCCCAGATCGAAGCGCTGCTATCCCCGGGGCTTGCCGCCCTGGTGGAGCTTGCCGCCCGTGTGCGCACCAGGGTAAAAGCCGCATTGCCCGAAGCGCGGCGCAAGGATTTTTGGGAGTGGGTTTTCTCAGGCCCAGTCGCCAGCTGTATGGAGGCAGGGAAGCTGGCGGAAGGGGAAAAAGCATTGCTCAATGCCCTGCAGGTCTGGCAGGGCAGTCCTGCACCGACTGGCGAGGTTTACCTGGTGGGCGGGGGCCCTGGAGATCCCGATTTGCTGACCTTTCGCGCCCTGCGTCTGATGCAGCAGGCCGATGCCGTGCTCTATGATCGCCTGGTATCCCCGGCGGTTCTGGACCTGGTGCGCAGGGATGCCGAGCGTATTTATGTTGGCAAGAAAAAAGCGTTTCATTCGGTTCCCCAAAGCGATATCAACCAGCTGTTGGTGGATTTAGCCAACAAAGGCAAAAAGGTACTGCGTCTGAAGGGAGGAGATCCCTTTATTTTTGGCCGAGGTGGCGAAGAGATCGACAAACTGGCCGAGCACGGCATACCGTTTCAAGTGGTGCCGGGCATTACCGCTGCGTCCGGGTGTGCCAGCTATGCGGGTATTCCTTTGACGCACCGCGATTACGCCCAGTCAGTGCGTTTTATTACCGGACACCTGCAGGAAGGCAGCCTCGATTTGCCCTGGAGCGAATTGGCCTCTGTTGGCCAAACCCTGGTTTTCTATATGGGCTTGACGGGCCTGCGAACCATTTGCACCGAACTCACCCGCCACGGTCTCTCAGCGGAAACGCCCGCGGCACTGATCGAAAAGGGAACAACTCCGGCGCAGCGGGTCATTGTGGGTGACCTCAAGACACTACCAGACCTCGCGCAAAACAAGGCAGTAAAGGCGCCGACTTTGACTATCGTCGGTGGCGTTGTCAGCCTGCATGAGAAATTGCACTGGTATCAGCGGGACCAGTCAGATCTCCAGCCCCCTGTCTGTGGCAATTGATTCCGGCGACAGACCAGATCCCAACGCCTGTTGCGTGAAACGCATTGACAAAAAGACGTTGCGACCACACATGGGCATTCAGTATTTGCCAAAAGCCGAAGCACAGTTGAAAAATGCTTGCGCACGCCCGCGACCGCTTTTATTGAAGGGGAGAGCGCTGTTTCAAAGTGTTGCCAAATACTGATCGAGACGTATGAGTTGCAATACGCTACAAGTGCCAAAGGTCGTTGGGTATTCAGTAGGTGTTCTGTCAGCTCTGGTTCAGGCCCTGAATGTCCACTTTCGGAGTTTTTACCTTACAGAAGCGCAGTTTCATCCAAATAACAGCAATTGTTCCTATGTAAGACGTATCCGTATTCTACAAATAAGTTGTGTTCGAGAAATCCGATTCTAGACGTTGCCAAAAATGCCGGAAAGCGTGACCCTGACGTACAGAAAAAATTCGTGTGAATAGCTTATTAAGATCGGGCATGGTAGATACAACAAGTAAATTCCACTGGAATTGCCATTTACCATATTCCCTTGTATCAATATTTGAAAAAGCAGTGTGAATATCCCACCGGCCTGGCGATTTATTCAGAAGGTGCATGTCGTTAAAATCCACTTTTTACTGATGTAGTGCTCCTATTGCGCCGGCATCTTATCAAGAAGAAGTCTTGCTATTTCCTGCTACACTTAAATGATTATTCAATATAAATTTTATCGCCAGGATGCAGCTGCTTATGCAGGGTAGGGGATGGGGCTCCGTCTACCAGAGCCATATGATGTGTGGTGACCGGTCGCGATCCTGTAGGGGTATATTTGCAGACTGTCTGGAATGGGCGCAGTTGTTTTTCTCTCTTGGGATGATATCTGTACCCATCATTAGACACTTGTCAATAACCCGCCGCAACCGTCTAGGAAGGCGGACTATTCCGGCGAATTGTCTTCAGTGGAGTTTACTTTCGTCAACTTTGCATTTATGCGGTTTGTAGCGACTGTGGAAATATGGCTTCCCGCTCGGTAAAAGAAATTAAGGAGATTGTTATGGCGTATAACAAAACCCTGGCAGAAAAAGTGCGCAATCTGATACAGGAAAACCAGGGCCTCAGTGAAAAACAGATGTTTGGGGGCTTGGCGTTTATGTTAAATGGCAACATGGCCTGTGGTGTGGTCGGCGAAGAACTGATGGTTAGGGTAGGGCCTGATCACTATCAGGAGGCGCTGGCGGAGCGCTACACACGCCCAATGGACTATACCGGGCGTCCTTTGAAAGGGATGGTGTATGTTGAGGAGGATGCCGTTGCCGAAGACCTTGACAATTGGGTGAGCCGCGGCGTTAACTTCGCCGGTTCGCTGCCTCCCAAATAAAGTCTGAGACCATACTCAACCTAAACCAATCTGCAAGGTGATTTTAGTGTCTCGCAAGTGAAAGAATGGCATTACATTACCTATATACTGTAGGGTTTTCCAAGAAACAGGGGGTGACCTCTTACACTCGATACCGCCGAGAGCGGATAATTTTAGCCATAGGAAGTGGTGTTCAGTGCACAGCGCAGTAGCTGGAAGGGATATCGATTATGTACTTTATCGAGTTTAATAATGGCGTGCAGATTCCCCAGGTCGGCATGGGGCTGGCCGCTGTGGGCGGCTGGCAACAGGATAATGAATATGTCACTGATACCATTCTAAAGGCGATATCGATCGGTTATAGGCAGTTTGATACAGCTTCTGTGTATGGCAATGAGCGCGCCCTGGGGCGCGCGATCAGGGAATCCGGCCTGCCGCGGGAGATATTTTTTATAACCAGTAAAATCTGGGATACCGAGCAGGGGCGTAGCAAAACCCACGATGCCTTCGCGCGCAGCCTGGAACGTTTGCAACTGGAATATCTGGATCTCTACCTGATTCACTGGCCAGTGCCAGCCTATACCCGGGAAACCTGGGAGGTTATGGAGGCGCTGTATCAGCAGAAGAAGGTACGCGCCCTGGGTTTATCGAATTTCCGCAAGACGGATATCGAACAAATTGCTACATTTGCCGAGATTCGTCCGGTCTGCAATCAAATTGAATTACATCCTTATTTCACCCAGCAGCCGCTGGTAGATTACTGCCAGTTTCACAAAATTGCTATTAGCTGTTGGTCTCCCCTGGGTTCCGGATCTTCCTGGAGTGGTGTGCCACAGAGTGAAAAACCGATAGTGGACCCATTAATTGTAGAAATCGCAGAAAATCATTCTGTGTCTCCGGCACAAGTCATATTGAAATGGAATGTGCAACAGCATCGTATTGTGATCCCCAAGGCAGAAAAACTGGATAACATTCGCAGCAATTTGTTATTGTCAGGGTTTACTTTGAGTAATAATGATATTGGAGCAATCAATGGCCTGAATTGCAACAAGCGGCTTGGAGGTGATCCGGATTATGCACATAAGAATAATTTGACTGTAAAGGTGCCAGATTAACGGATTATTGAATCTTGAGGAGCTCGTCTCACATTTGCATAGTCGTCTGTGGGGCTCTGTTGAGGTTTAATGGCCTTGCGCAGTAACGGAGCAGTGCATCCCTTGCCTGCTGCGAGGTCGGGGGGTTGGATATCTTAATTTGAAGCTGCGGGATTTTTGATAGATTTGACGAAAGGATTCAGTTATTTTATCGCCAGCGGTTCCAGTGTTACCTTAGGACCAGGCCAAAGCGCAATGGGCTATCCACGTTTCCAGTAGATGGCCAGCTACAGCTTATCTTCCGGGTTACGCATCTTCAGATTTGCACTTGAGATGGCAGGATATTCGTATACCTTATCCTAGGTTCAGTGTGACATTACTTTGCTTGATCCAGTCCGGTAAATCCTAATTAATGCTCGTGATATCGGGGTGGCCATGTCCGTTAGAGTCATTGGCCCGGCATCGTTGTTTCCAGATTTCCATCCTATTGGATATACTGCTTTAGGATTTTCTGCGATTTCTATACACGCGATACTTGTGTGCGCGGTTAGCATGGCAGAAGGGAAGAATACCCCTCTCCCAGGACCGTTTAAGGCATGGATGCCGATTGCGAGCATACAGGGATGTATTCACAACGCGTCCTGGGAGAGGGGTATTCTTTCCTTCCGAACCGGTAGTAATTTCCCAAATCATAGCGGTGTATACTTAGACAGGGAGGTGTTATGACACTGCGGGCCGTATTATCCTTGATGCGCGAGCTTCTTCGCCCATTTAAGGCGATGTTTCAGGGGTAATCCTGGAGGAACTCTGGGATGTGTTTGGTTAAGAAGTAACGGAAAAGTAGGGTGGCAGCGACCGGCGCTTTGGTTACAGAAAAAAAGGGCATTTTCCTCTGGTGCACATAGTGCCTGGGGGAGATTGGATTGTTGGGGGGTGGGTATGTCGATTGCGCGCCAGCGCTTTGTCGTTTTGGGGCCGTTGTTGGCCGTTTTTTTTTACGTGTTTTTGCGTGAGCTAGATTTGGCGTATCTGCCTGCGGTCACTGCGGCTATTACATTGCTTACAGTGATCTGGTGGATTACCGAGGCACTGCCTATCCCGGCAACTTCTCTGGTGCCTTTTATACTTCTACCCTTATTCGGGGTGGCCGATTATAAAATGGTGGCGGCATCGCTGGGAAGTCATGTGATTATGCTGCTCATGGGGGCCTTTATCTTGTCCAAGGCTCTGGAAAAGAGTGGGGCCCATGAGCGCCTGGCCCTGTATATGCTGCGCATCGTTGGCGTATCCTCCGGTCGGCGGTTGGTTCTGGGGTTTATGCTGGCCTCAGGTTTTCTCAGTATGTGGATCTCGAATACCGCCACAACTCTAATGATGCTGCCCATTGCCCTGGCAATTCTCTCCCGTATCCAAAATCAACGACTGAGCATTGCACTGATTTTGGGTATTGCCTATGGCGCAAGTCTCGGGGGCGTGGGTACGCCGCTGGGTACGCCTCCAAATGTTATTTTTATGGGCATTTATGAGGAGGTAACCGGTCGGACGTTCAGTTTCGTGAGCTGGATGAAGATCGGTCTTCCTGTAGTAGTGACCACTCTGCCGATTATGACGCTCTGGCTTACCCGCGGTGTCCATCTTAAAAATGTAATCGAACCGCCGGCGGTTGGGGCTTGGCGTGCAGAGGAAAAGCGCACACTGCTGGTGTTTGGCCTCGCCATTGCTTTTTGGATCACCCGCAATGCCCCCTTTGGCGGCTGGAGTGGGTGGCTGGATATTGCATCTGCCGGAGACAGCACAGTCGCTATTGCCGCTGTGGTGGCCATGTTTATGATTCCCGACGGGAAAGGCGGTCGCTTGCTCGACTGGCAGACCGCTGAGACAATCCCCTGGGGCATGTTGCTGCTCTTTGCCGGTGGTCTCGCCCTGGCCAAAGGCTTTTCCGTTTCGGGCCTGAGCAGTATGCTGGGCAGCGGACTTTCCTTCCTGACCGCCATGCCCCTCTGGGTGATGTTGCTATTGCTCTGTCTCGGTGTCACCTTCCTCACAGAAATTACCAGCAATACTGCTACAGCTACACTGCTGATGCCGATACTTGCGGCAGCGGCCACTTCTGCAGGTTTCGATCCGATGGTGTTGATGATACCGGCCGCCATGAGTGCCAGCTGCGCTTTCATGTTACCGGTGGCCACAGCACCCAATGCGATCGCTTACGGCACCGGAAAAGTGCGTATGCAGGATATGGTGCGTGAGGGTGCGGTGCTGAGTGTGACTGCATCGCTGATTATTGCCGGTACAGCCTGGCTACTATTGGGCTAGGCTTTCCAGCGGGGGAGGTTGCCGGATAGGGTAACAGCCAAGAATTGCAGGGTATCGCACCGAAAAACAGTTGTGTGCAGCAAAAACCTATCCGCTGCACAGGCGGACCTTCCCGGTGTATAAGACCCGGGGAAGTGCGGGGGCAGCGGCACAGGGTATTTCGGGTCCAGGCGTCCACGGCTGTGCGGTTCCACAAAATGATCGACTCCCTGAGTCCGACCACTTTTCTGCTCAAGCGGTAGAGAACTTCTCTATGACACAGTTGCTAGCAAGGCTGGAGGGAAGAATACCCCGCTGCCAGGATCGTATGAGACATGGATGCCGATTACGAGCGTACAGTGATGATTTCACAGCGCGTCTTGGGAGAGGGGTGTTCTTTCCCTCCGACCCGGTAGTAAGGGGTAGCCGCCTCAATTGGCGGCCCCTGATCGCTCTGGGGGCAAAAAGAGCGATAACACTGAACTGAGCCCCTGGGGGGCTCTGCCCGTTGCATGCTTTCGTTAGGTGGTGGATCCTTCCCGGCGTGTCATAGCGCTGTAGAAGATTAATGCGGCTGCAAACAGAAGCCAGTCTTTGATGATGAACTGACCTGTTGTATTCAGATCGAGAATAAAGAGGTCATACCCGGGGGTATTGAAAAGAAAGGTTGTGGTTCCGATCGCTGTGGCCAGGATGCCGGCCAGACCGAACAACCCAATACGTTTGGATACCGGTGCGAGTAGCAGCGTTACCAGGAACAGTAATTCGACGATACCAATGAAATTTGAGGCCCCCTGGGTAGTCCAAACAGTGTAAGTCCAGGAAAAAAAGAGATTGGTGCTCATCAGGGGGAAAATACCCTGCGCCTCAAAGGCGGTGAATTTCATCGCACCAATCCACCCCATCACAATGGCGACGCCAAAAATGCACAGACCAATGGCAATGCGCCGACACCCTTGTGAAGACCTACTGGAGGCATACAAGTACAGGGCCACGCCAGCCATGGAGAAGTACTTTATGATTCCCTGGCCCGAGCCGATAAACGGGAAGCCGCCGTAGGACGCCACCCACACCGGGTTTGT
The DNA here is from genome assembly GCF_047289955.1 of Microbulbifer jejuensis. Classification (NCBI taxonomy): domain Bacteria; kingdom Pseudomonadati; phylum Pseudomonadota; class Gammaproteobacteria; order Cellvibrionales; family Microbulbiferaceae; genus Microbulbifer; species Microbulbifer jejuensis. Next base: position 131,381 of record NZ_JBLBUB010000006.1, on the reverse strand, counting down.
CAGCAGAAGCGTGGTGGGGGCAATCAGCAGTATAAAAGCGGCCAGTGCAGACCATTGATAACGCCTGCTATGCCGATTACGTTGGCTGAGCCCGATCGCGATCACAATTTTTACTGCACCGATCAGCCATGCCAAAAGCATCCACGGTATGTCGATTTTTGAAAAGAGAAGATGCTGACTGAACCAGTTACTGATTATTTGGGAGCCGGTTTCTCCGAATGAGAGAACGCCGGTCCAGACGAGGTACACCACCATGATCCAGTTTGCGATTGTGTAAACGTGACGCTCGGGAATATTATAAAAATACGAGAGACTCATAATTTTTGCTCCTGCTGGGCTGGAAGAAAAAAGTGCCGAATGCGCCGTATTTCAGGATTGCTGCGACGACAGGGCTTTTGGCATGGTATTTTGTTAAGGATGGGGTGATGAGCCCGGTTCTTATGCCTCTGACAGGGTAGTAAAAACCCTTAGCCATTACCTGCTCACAATCACCGGGGATTGCCCTCTTGGAATAACCGGCGTCTCTGGGCCTGCCGGTATACGAAAGGCCCAGAACAGACTGCGGCGGACGGGGGTACTTCTCTGCGCCGGGTAAAAGTTCAGCTCCCGTCTAATGGAGCGCTTAACGTGCCGCGACTTGAGCGGTGATGGCTGCCTGCAAAGCTGCGGCATCCTGCAACCAGACAATGTCATCAGCATCCACTTTTTGCCCGGTAACGTCTGTCAGGATGACCTCCAGATCTGCCAGATCCCCACTATCGTCAGATTTGCCCTCAATAGATAGTTGAAGCCAGGCGTGGCCATCTTCGTCAGTCACTTTTTGTACCTTGTCTGTATCGACACTGCTGGTGTGCCGGTCGATCACCGAGGGGCTGCCCGGCGGCAGGTAGATTGTGCCATTGGTGAAGTCTACTGCGAAGGCTACAACACCGGGAAGAAACCCAAAAAGCAGTGCGGCGCCATCCAAAATAACCACTGCCGGGTCCACGCGACCGCCCGTCTGGCCTTTGCGCTCAGGATACAGAAAATAACCGCAGGCGCTGACATTGATTACCATCACCAACACACTGCTAAGGGCAATGCTGCGCTTAATACGACTACCCATGAACTTCTAACCTCTTGCAGCTTATGATCGAATCCGGAATCCCAGTCTGCTGTCCGGCCTCGGGTCCAGCAGGCCAATTCCAGAGAAGGGATCGCCATTCTCGCCTGCCCAGCCAAATATCCTTCCATGGGTAAAGGGAAAAGCCACTAAATTTACGCCTATCTGCACCAGGGTGCAACAAAGTGCAATAAAAGCTGCCTAAACTTTAATCAGCGCCTGCTACGGAATGTTATGGAGATGTCATTGATTTCTGACAGTGTGGAGTGACGCACTTGTGAACAGTCCGGGCAGCAAGCATTTGTCTGGGACCGACACCGGAAATTTCAGGGAGTAGTAGTCGCAGCAGGTGCCGCCAGGGATTGGCTAAAGCACGGTATCGAATCCGGTACCGTGCTTTTTTATTATTTGCACAACTGGCCTCATTGTGCCTCCTTGACCGGGGGATTGACGCCCCGGCAGCTGACACAAGTGTGCAGTGCAAGTTCTATTTTTCTTTTATGGGCTGGTAACTGCCGGCGCAGATTTCCTCAACCCCTCTTCTGCAAGCGGTCCAAATTATCAGATGGGTGACATGACAATTTACTTATAAAGTGGCAGTTTCCCCCACCAGGCGCCTGAAAAAAATGCTCGAGCCCTGTATCCTGCGCCCAGCAACAAAAAAGGGGGGCGTGTATGAATATAACCAGTGCTTTCGACAGCGGAAATATCGAAGTTGTCAATTCCACTACCAATCCGGTTGAGTTGGCCATCCGCCAGGACCACAATTCCGATTTTTATCAGTGGTTTCACTTTCGCCTGGAGGGGGAGAGAGGGTCGAGTTATCCCCTGCGCATTGTGAATGCCGGTAAGTCCGCCTATCCGGAGGGATGGGAAAACTACCGGGTGTGCGCTTCCTACGACCGCCAGCACTGGTTTCGTCTCGGCGCCAGCTATGACGGAAATAGCCTGGATTTCGCCGTAACGCTGGATGAGCCAAGTATCTATCTCGCCTATTTCGCCCCTTATTCCTGGGAGCGGCACCTGGATTTACTCGCCTGGGCGCAAAGCAGCGATCAGGTACACATGCAGAGTCTCGGCAAGACCCTCGACGGTCGCGATATGACCATGCTGACGGTTGGGGCTGTCAGTAGTGCCAGGCACCGGGTCTGGATGATCGCTCGCCAGCACCCCGGGGAAACCATGGCGGAATGGTTTGTGGAAGGCTTTCTGGATGCGCTGCTGGACGAGGCCAACCCTACAGCCCGAAGTCTTCTGGCGGATACCGTTTTTTATGTGGTGCCGAATATGAATCCCGACGGTAGTGTGCGCGGCCACCTGCGCACCAATGCGGCGGGGGCAAACCTGAATCGTGAATGGCTTGAGCCCAGCCTGGAGCGCAGTCCGGAGGTTTTTCTGGTGCGACAGAAAATGCTGGAGCTCGGCGGGGAACTTTTTCTGGATATTCATGGGGACGAGGCACTGCCCTACAACTTTGTCGCTGCCTGTGAGGGCATTCCCGGCTATGACGACCGCCATGCGAAACTGGAGGAGACCTTCAAACGTGCCTACGAGGCGATCAGTCCGGATTTCCAGACCGAACACGGCTACGAGCGCGACAAGCCCGGTGAAGCCAGCCTGTCCATAGGCACCGCCTGGGCCGGGCACCAGTTTCGCACCCTGGCCCTGACCTTGGAGATGCCCTTTAAGGATAATAACAAGCTGCCCGATCCGATCGAGGGGTGGTCCCCCGCCCGCAGCCAGCAGTTGGCCCGCGATATCCTCTACCCGATCCGGGCAGTGCTGAAAACCTTGTCGTAGCGCCAGGCCAAATGCCGGCCAGAATGCCCCTTGTATACGGTATCGGGCAGGTGCGTTTTAACGGTTTTTGTTTGATACCTGGCCCTTATCCATTGCAGCAGGCTTCAGCAAGCTGTCGTTAGATGGATCGAGATCAGGCATAATTCTGTGCAGCAAGGCTCACAGGACAACATTATGCAAATCTCATCCCTCTGGCGCCGCCTCGGCCTGACTATCGCTGTCGGCAGCGCACTCACCGCCTGCAGCCAAGGCGATCCCAAAGCGACCGGGCAGCAGGCAGCGGAACCGGCAGCTGCCCACACCCGTTACCAGCATCCAGTGGGGACCACCACCGGCTCCAGCCCCACTCCTGGTGAAGTTGAGCAGGCCCAGGTCGATACCATCGCTGCAGATCTGCACAAACATATTGCGATCCTCGCTTCCGATCAGTTCGAGGGACGTGCCCCCGCCACAACCGGCGAGGCGCTGACCGTCAGCTATCTGGCAGAACAATTTAAAACGCTGGGGCTGACACCCGGCGCCACGGGTGCAGATGGCCAGCCGAGCTGGTTCCAGCAGGTGCCCATCGTTGAGATGCAGATCGAATCCACTCCCCTCCGCATTGCGGGCGCGGGTGTCGAGCAGGAACTGCAGCCAATCACTGACATGGTGGCTTTCACTCAGCGGCAAACCTCTGCATCCGCCCTGGAGAACAGCGAACTGGTATTTGTTGGCTATGGCATCGTTGCCCCCGAGAATGACTGGAACGACTACTCTGGCCTGGACATGTCCGGCAAGACCGCCGTCATTTTGGTCAATGACCCCGGCTATGCCAGCAAGGACGAGTCTCTCTTCAATGGCAACGCCATGACTTACTATGGACGCTGGAGTTATAAATTTGAGGAAGCCGCCCGCCAGGGTGCTGAGGGTGCCATCATCATTCACGAGACCGGGGCCGCCGGTTATCCGTGGGAGGTGGTCAGCGGTTCCTGGTCCGGCGCACAAATCAGCTTGGAAACCGACGACCGCAATGTCGACCGCGTCGCGGTGGAGGCCTGGATAACCAACAATGCTGCCAGGGCATTGTTTCGCTCCGCTGAATTGGATCTGCAAACAGAGATGGCCGCGGCAAAAACCCGCGACTTCAAGCCAAAGGCACTCGGCCTCAAGGCCAATATCCGGCTGCAAAACAGCCTGCAAACCTCCAATTCCCGCAACGTGGTGGCCAAATTGCCGGGCCGGAAGCGCCCGGATGAGGTGATCGTGTACACCGCGCACTGGGATCACCTGGGCGTAAACAGCAATGCCAAAGGCGAAGACCAGATTTTCAATGGCGCCGTGGACAATGCCACAGGTACTGCCGGTCTGCTGGCCATGGCTGCCCAGGCGGTAAGACTTGAACGCCCCGACCGCTCACTGGTCTTCGTTGCGGTCACCGCTGAGGAATCCGGCCTGCTCGGCTCCAAATATTACGCTGAGCACCCCGCTGCGCCCCTGGAGAAAACGGTTGCGGGCATAAACTTTGATGCCATGAATGTGCTCGGGCCAGCCCGGGATATTATTGTTATCGGCTATGGCAGCAGCGAACTGGAACCGTTGCTGGAGACCGCCGCAAAGGCGCAGGGCCGTTACCTGGTTCCCGAGGAGCACCCTGAGCGTGGTTACTTTTATCGCTCGGATCATTTCAGCTTGGCGAAAAAAGGGGTTCCCATGCTGTATTTTGACTCCGGCACCGACAACCTGGAGCACGGTCGCGAATGGGCTCGGCGCAAAGGTGAGGAATATCTCAGCGATCACTATCACAAGCCGGGCGATGCCTATGATCCGGCGTGGAATTTAAAGGGGGCAGCCATGGACCTGCAGTTGGGGCTGCAACTGGGGCTGGTCTTGGCCAATAACCAGGATTGGCCCAACTGGTATCCAGGCAACGAGTTTCGCGCAATCCGTGATGCGAGTGCCGGCGCCAGAAAATAATCCTGGCGGACGACTCTGAAATAGACCCTCCTGCGGCAGCGGTGCAGACTCTGTACCGCTGCAATCCCGCCCGGGTACCCTCGTGGCGTTGCCCTCGTTTTCCTTCCCGTTGCATTTGACAAACAGGAAAAGATCCCGGCCTTTCTCTGGCAGTCCTGGCTTGAGGAATAATAAAGGCAGCACCTGCTGGGGCGTAGGGATCGGCTGCCTGAGAATAACAACACCCTCAAATCCCACCATATGCCGCACTCCACAGGGCTCTTGTCATGACCTTTTCACGATGGGGTGCAACTGATAGCAAAAAACACCTCAACAATATTGCAAGTGATAACCATTACCATTAGTATCCGCAGGATTCGAGACCGTACACACCGGCTGCGGTCAATACATGTCTTATTGAGTACTGAGGGATCTCCATGGGTAGCGCTCGAAGCCAAGGTTTGTGCCAAAATATGTCTCTTGTTGTGGCTGGCCTCAGCCGCTCCCTGTTGGCACTCGCTGTTGCTGCCGGCAGTTCTACTGCGGTGATTGCAGCCGAAGACAGGCGCGAGCGCCTGGAGGAAGTTCAGGTTACCGGCACGCTGAATCTGTCCCGCCAGACTTCTATCGGCAAGCTGGATATCCCGGTCGATGAGACGCCTTTTTCTATTTCACTGCGCGATAAAGACTTCTTTGATGCTACCGGCTCCAAATCTGTACAGGATGTGCTGCAATATTCCGCCGGTGTGAATGGCGGTTTGTTTGGTGTGGATGCCCGTGGTGACTGGTCCTCTGTGCGCGGGGTAGATCCCGTGATGTTTATTGATGGTTTGCAGTCCATTTTTGGCAGCTATACCAGTGCCCGTGCCAATCTTTACGCTTTTGAACGGGTGGAAATCCTCAAAGGCCCTTCCTCTGTGCTCTACGGCCAGGGCTCTACAGGCGGGATTGTCAATCTGGTTTCCAAGCGTCCCCAGAGCGAATTTGGCGGTGAGCTAATGGTGCAGGGTGGTGACTACGACCGCAAAGTGATTGCCGGCGATGTGACTGGTGCGTTGGACAGTGAAGGCAAATGGCTCTATCGCGTAGTGGGTTATGCCCGTGATGCCGATGCCCAGGTGGATCATGTCGAGGATAACAGCACTTTGTTTATGCCTTCTATCTCCTGGCGCCCCAGTGCGGATACAGAAATTACTTTTCTAGCTAATTATCAAGAGGATGAGTCAGGCACAACTGCAGCCTTTTTACCTTGGGGCGGCACTATTGTTGAAAATGTACATGGCGAGATTGCAACCAATGTATTTTTAAGTGAGCCCGGTTGGGATAAATATGATACTGAGCAAACCGCTTATAGTTTGTGGATAGACCACCGTTTAAATGATAGCTGGGGCATCAATGCAAACCTTCGGTATTCAAAGGGGGAGGTCGATTATAATTCAATGTATGCTGACTATACGCCAGCACTTCGTTTACAAAAAGATCTTCGTGAAGTGTCACGAACTGTCTATATGAAGGATGCAAAGAGTGATCTTTTGATTTTCGACCTGCGTCTCTCAGGAGCGCTTTCTACAGGTTCTTTTGAGCATCAGATTTCATTTGGTGTTGATAGTCAGAAAGCTGAAATAGATGACAGTATTCTCAGAGAGCGCAGTCTCGGTGGTGTTATTGATATTTTTGACCCTGTTTATGGTTATGTACCAGAAGGGTTGGAGAATCTGGAAAGAAAAATCTCAGACACCAATACTGATCAAGTAGGTTTTTATTTCCAAGATCAAGTGGCACTTGGGAACTTCATCTTTAATGCCGGTTTGCGTGAAGATAGAACATCATCAAGAATATATGGCAATGTGCCTGAGAGTGTCGGCTCAAGGCAGAAAGAGAGAGAGGTTACCAAAAGATTTGGCATACTGTATACCTTCGATAGTGGCATATCTCCCTACGTCAGCTACTCTGAATCCTTTGAGGCAGTGCTATCTGATCCTGGTGGAGAAGGGCGTATCTTCGACCCTGTTAAAGGTGAACAGATTGAAGCGGGTATAAAATTCCAGCCGGAGGGTACTAATATTTTGATGACGGCTTCTGTCTATGAAATTCAGCAGAAGAATCGCATAGCCCCCGGTATTGATAATAGGTTACGGCAAATCGGCGAAGCGAAGATCGATGGTCTTGAGCTTGAGGCCAGTGGACAGTGGGGTAACTTCACTCTGGTTGCTAACTACAGTCATCTTGATAGTGAGATTATAGAGAGTAGCAATCCATTCGAGGTTGGCACCGAACTTGAGGCTGTGCCCGGGCAGCAGTTCTCTGTTTGGGGAGATTATGATTTCAGTGATTGGGCTCCGGGTCTTAGTATTGGGTTGGGAGCGCGCTACGTCAGTGACAGCTACACAGGCATAGATAAAGTGCATGCACAACTGGTAGCTATGGACCCAGCCAATGTCACCTATTACGATTTCGTTTTCGCGGATTTCCCTACCAAAAACCCCTCTTACACCCTGTACGACGCAACTATCGGCTACACCCTGGAAAGCTGGAATTTCCAGCTAAATGTAAAAAACCTGACGGATGAAATCCACACCACCTCTTGCCTGAGCCGCGGGGACTGTTTTTACGGCGAGCGCCGTTATGTGACGGCAGAAGCGCGTTACACCTTCTGAGTTTGCTTCCAGGGCTTTTACCGGCATGGCGTGTGTGCGGGTACACGTCTCGCCCTTTTAACAATAATCCCGGCGATCTGACAGGGCCTGCAAACCCTATGTGATCACCGTCCTTGCAATACAGGCGCCTTTGGGCGAAATTGCAGGAGTTTTCGGGGTGCGTCGGCCAGGGACAGTAGCGGCTTGTCCCTGTGACGCATTGACTGGACAAATTGTCTGTTCAGGGGAACTCATCGAGCGAGCCAAAGACTTTCTTTGTGGTATTTATGCCAAATGCAATCTACATCATCGCTGGGCTGGCCAGCCTCAGCGCCCTCGCCGGCATAGTGACTTTGTACAGGGCCTGGTTGCACACTGGCGTACAGCCAGTACGCCGCTGGCTCGGTTGGGCATTGGTAGTGGTTTCCGCCTGGGGGTGGAGTGCGGTGGTCGGTGTTGAGTATGGAATCAGTATTGCCACCCTGATCGTCATGTTGGGGGTCTTTGGTTTGATTGCGCTCAACGGGGACTGGCCCAGTGGCCCACCTCGACAGGATAAACACAGGGTGACAACCAAACCTGCTCCCGCGAGGGCTGCGAATTTAATAGGGTTGCGTGGTATTGCGAGATGCCTGGCGGTGGTTATTCTGCCGGCGCTGAGCGGCGTGGCTGCAGGGCTGTTGTTCTTTGGGGTAGCCAATCTGGTCGACAGCAGTCGCCTGATTGGTGCGGGATTTGTTGCCATCACATTCTGGACCCTGGCGGTTGTCTGGTGTTGTGCTGATCGGAAACTGCTGCGCCCGGGTGCAGCCCTGGTGCTGTTTTTAGCGGCGAGCGGCCTGTATCTGTTGCCTGCTGTATAAGCGGGTGTGCAGTGCCCGTGCTGTGGAATAGGAAGGTATCGTGAAATTCTCCCTCAAACCCTCACCGGCCTTTGTACGCGATATGACCGACGGGCATTCGGTTCTGGGCCTGACCCTGTCCACACTGCTGTATATTGTGTGTGTCAGCGGTACCCTGGCGGTTTTCTACAACGAATTTGAGCGCTGGGAGCAGGCTTCCGAGCTGGAAACCCTGGAGGTCAAACCCGCTGTTTACGCAACTGCCACAGAGCAGGTCAGCGCACTGGCGAGCGCACAGGGGGAAAAATTCAATTCAGTCACCTTTACCATTCCCAACTCGGATATGCCGAGATTGGTTGTGCGTGTTGGCAAAATTGAACGGCATCTGGGAGAGGATGGCTCGCTGCAGGGTACAGTCTCTCACGATTGGACCCACTTTCTCACCTATCTGCACTTTGCCCTGAATCTGCCGGTGGTACTGGGGGTGCCACTGGTAGGGTTGATCGGTGTGTTGATGGCGGCGCTGATCCTGTCCGGCTTGCTGGCACATCCTAAAATCCTCAAGGATGCCTTCTCTTTTCGTATGGCGGGTTCCAGGCGCTTACAGCAGGTGGACCTGCACAACCGCCTGGGTGTCTGGGCCGCACCTTTCCACCTGGCGATTGCTGTCACGGGAGCCTTTATCGGTCTGTCACAGGTGGTGGCCTTTGCGATTGCGGGGCTTTTCTTCGGCGGCGATGTGGAGAAGGTGGAGGCGATGCTGTATAGGGAGGAGTCTGCGATAGCGCAAGATGCCGGGCAGGTGCCGCTGCCAGACTTTGAAAAGATTCTTGCGGAGATGTCACGGCTGGCACCGGGCCATGAGCAGAATCGTCTGCGCATATTTCACCCTGGCCGCGAAGGGCAGATGGTTGAGATTGTCACCCGGGTTCCCGGGCGCCTGGTGTGGGGAGAGCGTTATCGGTTCAACGCCCAGGGCCGGTTAATGCACAAGGAGGGCTGGTCTGACGGGGAGGCCGGTAAGCAGGTGTACGCTTCCAATTTCCGCTTGCACTTCGGCCATTTTTCCGGCTTCCCGGTGAAAATCGCCTACTTCCTGCTGGGGGTCGGCATGTGTGTGCTGGTGGTTTCCGGTATTAATATTTGGCTGATACGCAAGCGTCAGAGGGGCGCACCTGCGGTGCGCTTGGAGCGCGTGTGGATGGCCCAGGTGTGGGGAATACCATTTGCCATCGCCTTAAGCGCAGTGACTTACCTGGTCTTTGCTGTGTCTGCGGTGCAGGTGTTTTGGTTAACCACAGTTGTTTTGAGTGTGGTTGCTGCATTTTTTGGCACAGTGGCGGGGTGGTCCATGCTGCTCAGGGGGGCCACTATTGTCACTTGCCTGCTGGCGGTGATAACGCATGTCTCTATTTTTGGAGCGGATTCCTTTGTGCGCGCCTCACTGGTGGCCAACGCTGTATGGTTGCTAACGGCAGCCGGTATCGCTGCCTCCTGCCTGTATACCTGGGTGCGTCGTCGCGAGTGCAACCCTGCCCCCTCAGTCAGTGGTGCTGTCAGTAGCGGCTAGTTATTTAGCCTGGCCGGTATCGATCAGGGTGCCGGGCGCAGCATTTCTATATGGGGTATGCCGTCCTCCTCGTAGGGAGCAGATACCTGCTCGAAACCAAACTCTGCATAAAACCGGCTGAGGTGCTCCTGAGCGGAAATACGAATAGCCGTTTTGGGATACTCGTCCAGAGTATGTTGGACAGCCCGGCACATCAGTGCTTTGCCGAGTCCGGCAGCGCGGCTGGATTCCGTGGTGAGTACCCGCCCGATGGCGGGTTCGCGATACTTCTTGCCCGGAAACAAGACGCGCAGGTAGGCCATAAGTTGTGGGGTCTTGTGGTTGCTGTCCCAGCAGGTCAGATGCCAGGCGTACTGGTCTTTGCCATCGGCATCCTGGTAGGGGCAGTTCTGTTCTACGGTAAAGACCTGCTGGCGGGCCCGCAGTATTTCATAGAGCTGGTCGATTGAGAGTTCACTAAAGCTGCACCATTGCCACTGCATCTTGTTTCACCCTGAGTTTTGGGGTTGTTTTGTGTAAAGGCCGCGCTGGAACTGTGGGCCGCGCTGAGCGTTCTGTCGCTCATGGCGGGACCAGGTCGCGTAGCCCCGGACGCTTTGGTCGACAAACTGAATGCTGGCTTTCACAAAACGTACAAGGGTGGATTTTAAAATTCCCTGCATGGCCCAAGCAGGGATTCCGGCTCTGGCCGAAGGAAGGATGAATATTGACTGGTTGCGTTGCCTGAATCGAAGCGGTGCTTGCGCCAGTCGAAGAGGGTGGACATCGCATTAATCAGCAATTGTGGTATTGTTCTTGCGGGCGAAACTGCCGTGTTTCAGATAGTGGAGAACCTGTGCAATGACTCTTCTGTCTTTCATCATAAATACGTGGGTAACCGGCATTTCCAGGTGGTCATTCATCCCCTCGAGCCTGGTACTGGAGACCGAGACTTTACCGTCATCTGTGTCTGGAATCAGCTGAGATAGTATCAGGTTGATACTGCGGGTGCCGGCGATGATGCCCACATCGAACTCTGCCCGCCCCAGTTTGTTGGGAACACTCAGGGCACCGGTGCCGAGCTGCAAGCCGGCATCGCCAAAGACAAACTGAAAGCCCGGGAAATGGCCGAGTTTGTCTACCACTTCACTGCCGCTATTGGGTGGTCCCAGCATAACCACACGGCTCAGGTTTTCAATCCCCGCCTGACTCAGGTACTGACGGACAAGAATCCCGCCCAAGGAGTGGGTGACAAAATTGACTTCGCCTTGATCGGCACAGGTAGCCAGTGCCGGGGTGATGGCTTTTCCGGCCAACTCCTCAATGGGAAATTTTGTGGAGGGATAGTTCACATTGACGGTTTTGTAGCCTGCGGCACTGATCGCCTGCTCCAATCTGGTCATGGAGGCATCGGACTTGGCCAGGCCATGCAAAAGAATCACGCAGGCAGAATGGGCGCTCACCGATAGTGTGCCCAAGGAAATCGCCAGGGCGACAATCATTTTCTTCATCGGCTTCCTTTCAGTTGTGCGAGTTTCAGGGGCAGTATGCTGTCCCCCCGGGAAAATGCCAAGTGCGCCAGTGAGCAGCCCAACCCGGCTGGTAGAGGACTAGCGGCATTGCCGAAGTACTTCCGCCATCTGCTCGGGCCTATCGGGGGTGATTACCAGGGTTTTTGTGCGAAAACGCAGTACCACGGCGGTATCATGATTGGTGGCAAAAGCCCTGTAGCGCCCCAGTGTCTTGTTCTGAAAGAGGCCGATATAGCCAAACAGTCCCCCATTGCCAAATATGCGCACCGATCCTTGCATCGCGGAGGGACTTGCCTGGGCTTCGGTCAAACCGTCCAGGGGAATGGCGGTTTTCCAACCGGGACGGAGAATCAGCAGGGTGTTGTCCCGGAGAGTGTAGCCGCGGATGGCAAACAGGGCGCAGAACAGCAGTATGGCGAGCGGCAGGGCAATGGCGATGCTATAGAGGGGGGAGGGAGATTCCGGAGTTTTTAGCGTCAGGATAAGGGGGATCGCCAGTAGCAAAGCCGTGCTCAGCGCAGTGATCAATTTGAGCTGACGGCTCCAGGGCGCTTGAAAAACAGCGGATTGCATAGAGGTTTTTTTGGAAGATGGCTGGCTTAGGTATCGCAATCATAGTGTTGTTCAACCCCCCTTGGCAAAAGCATTCTGTCACGGCACGGGGAGTGGGGGGGTTGCCGGTGTTGCTTGCCTCCCGGCTGGACAGGGGGTTACAGAGGCGTAATACAGTATGCACAGTGATAGCGGTGGTGAATCTATGAGTACTGCAGGTATGGATAAGGCGCCTCTTTCCGCACTGGTGGTGGAAGGGGGTGCTATGCGGGGCATCTTTGCGGCCGGGGCGCTGGATGCCTTTATTGAGGCGGATTACCGGCCCTTTGATTTTGCCATCGGTGTCTCCGCGGGCTCCACCAACCTGATTGGCTACCTGGCGGGGGACCACGGTCGCAGCCGCAGGATTTTGTTGGATCACGCGCGACGGGTGGATTTTATCGACTGGCGCCGTTATTTACGGGGCGGTCACTTCTGTGATATCAGCTGGTTGTGGCACGCTTCTTACAAGGATGAGCCCCTCAATATCCAGCGCTATACAGAAAATGCGGTGCCACTTTATGCAGTGACTACCAGTATCGCCAGCGGCCGGGCCTGCTATGTGCGCGTAACGCCGCACAATATGCATGAGGTGTTTCCCGCATCCTGCGCTATTCCGGTCGTGTACCGGAATTTCCCCCCGGTAAATGGTGAACCGATGACTGACGGGGGCCTGGCGGATTCTATCCCGGTTATTTGGGCTTACCGGCAAGGTGCCCGTGATATAACCATTGTGCTGTCGCGTCCACGGGGATATCGGAAGCGAGTCGGGCCCGCGCCAAAATTTATCAAGCAGTTTTTCCATGACCACGCGCGCCTGTTTGAAACGGTGCTGGATCGGGGGGGAAGATACAACCGGGCCCTGGACTTCATTGAATCTCCCCCAGAAGATTGCCGCATCTCGGTGATAGCGCCTCCGGAACATTTTCCGGTAAAACGCTTTACCCAGGAGGCCGATCTGCTGGAGAAAGGATATGCGTGTGGCAGGGCACTGGGGTGGAAATTCTTGCGTGACGCGATAGGAATAGACCCTCCGGTATCCGCAGCTGAGTAAATCCAATAAAAATGGCATAAACCGGCAAAGGACTCTGCTATTCGGATCTGCAGCGGCGTTATCCGCTTGGTTTGACGGCTCCTTGCCGCTTGGAGATAGGTAGTGTTTGTAGGACTGGTGGATATTCGATTGGCTGGGGTGGGTGATGGGGAAGCACTGTCTGATTTTTATCTCAGAAATACGGATCACCTGCGGCGGTGGGAACCCACCAGAAGCGGTGCATATCACACAATCCCGGTCTGGGAGCGGCGACTGCAGGCTTGGCAGAGTGAGTTTCTGCAAGGGCGATCTATCCACTTTCTGGGTATTCTACCGGGCGCTTCCAGGGTTATTGCCGTCTGCTCTCTGACCAATATTATTCGGGGGCCGTTTCAGGCGTGCAACATGGGTTATGGGGTAGACCAACACTATGAGGGACGGGGCGTGATGAAAACACTGTGTGGCCATGTAGTGGCCTATGCCTTCGATGTATTGAAACTAAACCGGGTGATGGCTAACTACATGCCCGATAACCATCGCTCCGCAGCACTTTTGCGCAACCTGGATTTTACGATCGAAGGCACTGCAAAACGCTATTTGTTGATTAATGGCTGCTGGGAGGACCATGTGCTCAGCGCAAGGATCAATATCAAAAAGGATTGATCCGGGGTATTTCGTACAGTTGAAACTTTCTCACCCCACCTTTGCCCTGCTATTGCTGGAAGATCAGGAACCTATTGGGTTGCTTAAGGTTGTTTCAATGGGTCTTTATGCGCGCTGGTCAAACGGCTGGTTTAAAAGAAAACCACCGCGCCTACCCCACCGAAAACGATAAGATCTGGCTGATTTCATTCAAGCTGCGGTTGGACTGCGCCTGCCAGATATCAACCGCCTGCTGCAGGGCGGCCCAGTCTTTTTTCGATGAGGGAGACTTTTCCACGACGCCTTCCCGAACCAAAGCCCGTACCGTGTCACTGGCAAAAATCAGAGTATCCACCCCCATTCGGCGCAGAAACACCTGGGCAGTTTTCCCCCCCAGTCTGTGGCCTCCCCTCCTCAGTAGTTTCAGGTTTTGCACATAGTTACCGGCATTCCAACTGGCAAAGTAGTTTCCCAGGCTGCCATGGGTATGGGACAGGTGCCAAAAGAAATCCGCATTTTTTTGAATGGATCGGGTCTTTTTCCAATGCCGTACCATCCCCTTCTGGTGCATCAGGTTATCGAGGGCCTCCTCAGACAGATAGCGACAAAAAGACAAATCAAAACCGTGAAAAACCGGCTCAATGCCCGGCCATTTCTTCTCTATAACGTTCCAGCTGAACCCCGCCTGAAATACGGCTTTGGCGGCTGCAGATAGCCACTGGCTGTTTGGGATAAGCATTAGGTATTGTGGCAGTTTGGGCTTGACAAGCCTGGCTTCGAGATTGCCTTCACCACCAAACCGGTCGATCACCGGTGCTGTAATATCGTTGAAATTTCGCATAGAGATCCATTCCCTTTACTTCAACCCCCCTATTGTTCACAGGGGGAACTGGTTGGGCAACAAATTAGGCATTGCATACTTGGGTTGATCATTATTCTTGGCATTCCCAGCACAACTGCGCAGGGTTGCCAGGCTTTTGGGTTCGAGCCGGCAATAGCCTGTGCTCCATCTGCCCGGCAGTTTGTTTGGGTGCCGGGTCAAAAAGTGTACCGTCGCCGCTTTCCCGGGTTCTTTCGAGGGTCGCAGTGGCTGGCAGTTGCGACAGCGCGGTTTTCAGGCAGGGCTTGCCCCATCCGGGGTAGGGCGCATTCCGTTTTAGGCTCCTGTGAGAGCCTGGGGCAATGATCCCTAAAATTGACCACTTTCCTCATTGAAGCGGGTAGGCTACCCTTTTCCTCGCTGGTTATTATTGATTCAGCGGCCCCTGGTTATTGGGTGATTAATGTATCTGGGTATGTCTCTGATCTGGAAGGGGTGGCCGGGGAAATCTTCAGAAATTTAAATATGCAGGTTTTCAGTGAAAACGCTACTAATAACGAAGCAGGGCTATGAAGCGCTCAAAGAAGAACTCGATGCGCTCTGGCGCGTAGAACGCCCCGATGTTACAAAGCGGGTTACCTGGGCCGCCAGCCTGGGAGATCGCAGTGAGAATGCGGACTATCAGTACAATAAAAAACGTCTGCGGGAGATTGATCGTCGTGTCCGCTATCTGCGAAAGCGCATAGAGACGCTCAAGGTTGTCGAGTACAGCCGCGAACAGGAAGGCAAAGTCTTCTTTGGTGCCTGGGTGGAGGTAGAGGATGATGAGGGTGCGGTGCTGAAGTTTCGCATCGTGGGGTATGACGAGATCTTTAGCCGTAAAGACTACATATCCGTCGACTCCCCCATGGCCAGGGCGCTTTTGAACAAGGCGGTGGGTGATGAGGCCGAGGTGGTGACAGATGCCGGGGTCAAGATTTGGTCTATCAATTTGATCGAGTATAAACAATAGCTTTCAACGCACGACTTTCAGCCTGGTAACCCACTGGGTTTCCAGGCAACTACAGGTCCCCATCCCGGTCATGTAATTTCCCTTATTGCCAGGGGGCATCTAAGCAAGATTCTCAATATCAATACCTGGACCGGGTTCTGCCAGTGGAAAGCCAAAAATACGGCTGTAAAATTCCAGTTCCCCCTCCAGAGCCACCTCAATGCTGTCTCCACTGCGAAAACCGTGACCCTCGTTGGCAAAGGTGATCAGAGATACCGGAATTCCGCGAAGCTTCAGTGCTTGTACCATGGTTTTGGCCTGGTTGGGCGGGACCACCTTGTCCTCCATACCCTGAAAGAAGATCACCGGACAGCGCAACTTTTCCACGTGGTAGATCGGCGAGCGTTCACGGTAAACGGCTTCTGCTGCGGGCCAGGGGCCGACCAGTTTGTCCAGATAGCGGGATTCAAACTTGTGGGTGTCCTTGGCCAGGCTGCTCAATTCGCCGATGCCATAGTGGCTGGCGCCGGCTTTGAAGGTATCTTGGAAAGTCAGGGCAGCGAGCACGGTATAGCCGCCGGCACTGCCGCCTTTGATCAAGAGCCGCTCCGGGTCTGCCAGGCCCTGGGAAACCAAATAGTGCGCTCCGGCGCAAACCTCTTCCACATCGTAGAGCCCCCACTTGTGTGCGAGGCGGTCACGATACCTGCGCCCGTAGCCAGTGCTGCCGGAGTAATTGACATCCAAAATGGCAAAGCCACGGCTGGTCCAGTACTGTACTTTCAGGTTGAGACCGGCAGAGGTGGCACCGGTTGGGCCGCCGTGGCTGAAGACAATGAGCGGGGGCTTTTCAGTCTCCGGAGCGCCAAACTGCGGGTTGTATGGTGGGTAATAAAAGCCGTATACCGCCCGGCCATCCACGGTAAAGGCAACTTCGCGGGCACTGGAAAAGAGGTTGGCCGGTAAATCATGGCTGTTACTCTTGGCAGCCACTCGGAGGGCTTGGTTGGCGCGGTTAAACGCGACTACGGCGGGAAACCGGTCTGAGCCGGCGGCAATCATCACGGCTATGCCGTTTTCGCAGCGCAGGCTTTCGATATCGCAATAGGGTTGTTGAATGGTTTGATGCACACCGGTCAGAGTATTGATCTGCGCCAGGTGCCAACGGCCGGCCTCTGTATAGGTGCAAAGAATGTCCTCGATACCGATAAAGCCGTAAGTGGACATGCCGAACGTCCACTGGGGTGTGGCGAACTCTGCTTTTTTTTCCCACAGAGGCGTGTCGGAACCCAGACGGTAGAGGTTCCACCAGTTGTTGCGATCTGAAACATAGAAGAGTTCCCCTTTTGGCGACCACTGAGGCTGGAAAATCGACTCGTTTTCCCCACCAGCAACTTGCATGACTCCGCTGATTTCCCCTTTATCGTCCATTGCGGCAATACACAACTCGGTGGCATCCCAGGGGAGGTTGGGGTGGTGCCAGCGCAGAAAACTCAATTTGTTGCCCTCGGCATTCAGGGCCGGGTTGGAGTAAAAGTCCGCCCCTTCCAGCAAAACCCTGGGTGTACGGGGCATAGGTTTGTCCAGATCGATTGCGATAATGCGTGCACGGGCTTCCACCCCTTTACTGTGGTCGCAATGGTCCTCCTCCACACAAATAAGGCGGTTGCGTTTTTCGTCGAACACCAGGTCCGCATAGCGGCAATCCCGCCTGGGGGTAATGGCCTCGGGCTGGGCACCGCTTAACGGCATGCGGTAGAGACACTGGTCCTCGGCAAGCACAAAAAACAGGGTATCTCCCTGCACCAGATAGCTGCCACCGCCGTACTCGTGGGCTTTGGAGCGGATGCCCAAGGGGGCCGAAATCAGGTCCCGCCGCCCCTGTTGCGAGCAGTATTCAACCAGCACATTGCGACCCTGCTCGGCCGGGCGGGATTCCAGCCAGTAATAGCGCCCCTTGTACAAACTGGTTTCCGACAGACGCACGCTGGCTTTGGCAATGAGCTTGGCACTGATTGCGGATTTCCAGCTGCCGTAGGGGGCGGTTTTCGTCACAGGGGCCTCAATCATTGGGCTTTCACTTCCTTAGCGGTTTTCGGGCATTCTGCAGGGCGGGTAGCGTGGTTACAAGGTGTCTTTTTCTGGCGCTTGCCCTGTGCTAGGCTGCTGTACCCAAGCAAGCGCTTGGTCTCTGTTGCCGGCCTGTCTGTACGCATTCGCTGGAATCGGTTTAGAAATATTGGCCTTCCAGAGGGCCTTAATAGAACATTCAGGAGAGCCGCGATGTCCGATGAAGTGGTTATTACCTGCGCCCTGACCGGGGTGCTCACCAATCCTCAGCAACATCCGGTACCGGTAACACCGGAGGAAATGGCGAACTCTGCCCGTGAAGCCTATGATGCCGGGGCCTCGGTTATGCACGTGCACTTTCGTAACCAGGAGCGCGGGAAGGGGCACCTGCCCAGTTGGGACCCGCAAGTAGCACTGGAAATTGCCGCTGCGATTCGGGATAAATGTCCGGGCGTTATTCTGAATTTTTCCACCGGTACCATTGGGCGCGACCAACGCGGTCCTCTGGCATGTGTGCGCGCCGGCAAGCCGGAGATCGCCGCCTGCAATGCCGGCAGTCTCAACTATCTGAAGGCGCGTGCCAACGGGTCCTGGGCTTGGCCGCCGATGGTGTTCGACAACCCCGTAGACAAAGTGGCGGAGCTGCTTGGGGTTTGTGCTGAAGTGGGCACAAGACCAGAGTTTGAGTGTTTCGACCTGGGCATTGTGCGCTCAGTTGGCATGTATGCGGATGTGGGCATGGTGGACAAGCCCAATTACAATCTGGTGATGGGGGTAGCCTCTGGAATGCCCGCTGACCCTGAGCTATTGGCATTGATGCCCAAATATATGAAGCCCGGCAGTCTTTGGCAAACTACAGTGATTGGACGGGACGAAATCTGGCCGGTGCACCGCAAGACGGCCGAACTGGGTGGACATTTGCGCACGGGGGTTGAGGATACATTTTATCTGCCTGACGGGGATCGTTCCAATGGCAATGGCCAGTTGATTGAAGCCCTGGTAGCGGTGGCAGAAGAGTGTGGGCGCAAGGTAGTATCCCCGCAAAGGGCCCGGGACATTTTTTGCCAGTGATCTTCACTGCTGGCCTCTGCAAGCCATACAAGAATTTGGAATAGGTCGATTGTGGCCTAAGGGACGCTGGTGCATAGGCAGTTCAGGTTATTTCCAGCCCTATCTGTATTTGGACGTTTCATCTCTGCGTTGTGAGTTTACATCGTACTCACAATCCCTTTTATGGCTCGACAATAGGGAAGTTGCCCTTGGGTGTATCAAACAGGGAGATAAACTTCAAAAAATCCAGTTTGCTGCCTTCAAGGCGAATATCTTCAGATCCCAGTATCTCACTGAGCCCAGCGCGGCCCACCAGCAGATCAATAAACAGTGGATGTGTAATGGATAGCCGGGCATTGGTCCCGGCAGGGATTTCACCGCTGCGGTAGTGTAAGACTGAATTGCGTAGCTGCAGGGTAAACGTCTGGCCGATATCGGTAAAATGGATACCAATCACCAACTGCAGATCTTCGGCGTCCTCGGCTTTCAGCCTGACGCTCAAAGCCTGCATAAAGTGTTCAACCGGGGTCTCCCGCAACAGTTCGATCGCATCATTCATATTCACCCCCTGGCTGGGGGGGCCGTTCAGTAATTCATAGGATGCTGTCAGATAAGTATCCCGCCAGGGAGCAGACTCTGCCTGGTAGGCCAATTGTTGATAAGCATCGGCCAGAAGTCGTTTTGCCTCTGTGTGTGTGGGTTCAGCAAAGATGACGTGGTTCAGCACCTCCGCGACCCAGCGATACTCCCCTTTGGCGAAGGAATCCCTGGCTTTCTTTACTACAGCATCAGCGCCGCCCATATATGCCAGGTATTTCTTGCCAGCCAGTGAAGGGGGCAGTGGATTCAGGTTGGCAGGATTGCCGTCATACCAGCCAAAATAATACTGGTACACGGCCTTGCTGTTGTGGCTGAGGGTGCCGTAGTAACCGCGATTATAAAAGACGGAAGACAGTGAGCTTGGGATACGAATCTTTTCCGCAATTTCTTTTGGGGTGCTGCCCTGGTTGGCATAACGCAGGGTTTGATCGTGAATAAAGCGGTAAAGATCGGCCTGCTTGGTTAAGAATGCCTGAATATGGTCCCTGCCCCAGATTGGCCAGTGGTGACTGCCAAAATAAATGTCGGCCTGAGAAAACTGGGTTCGGGCATTTTCTATGGCCTTGCTCCAACTTAAGGCATTGCGCACCTTCGCGCCACGCAGAGTATATAAATTGTGCTGGGTTCTTGAAACCACCTCAGCACCACAAAAGGCGTTTTTGGCTGGCAGATAAAACATAAGTTCAGCAGGCGCTTCACTGCCGGGTGCATTCTGGAAAATAAATTCCACGCCATCGATCGTTTCATGCTGTCTCAACTGATCAATCGTTATCGTGGGTGTTAAAATACTGGTACTGCCAAATACGGGTTCTTTACCAAGCCCCGAATCAAGATGGCCGGTCACAGAGCGCGGTAATCGCTTTCCATACATAAACATGGCGCGCCGGGTCATCGCTGGACCGGTGACAATATTCTCACTGGTCGCTGCCTCCATAAAACCTTCGGGCGCAACAACTACGATATTGCCCACTTCAAGATCGGCAGGGGATACCACGCCCATCACACCACCGAAATGGTCGATATGGCTGTGGGTAAAAATAATGCCGGTAATGGGTTTGGCGCCCAACTGGGCTTGTGCAAACCGCAAGGCACTGCCGGCGGTTTCGATTGTGGTTAAAGGGTCAATCAGTATCCAGCCCGTGTCCCCCTCAATGATTGTCATATTGGCCAGATCAAACCCGCGCAGTTGGTACACGCCGTCAGTCACTCTGAACAAACCGCGAATATTGTTCAAGGCGGCCTGTCGCCAAAGGCTCGGATTGACGGTTGCCGGTGCTTTTCCCTGAATAAAACCATAGGCGGATGGTTCCCAAAGGATACCCCCCTGACTGTGTTCAATACTTTCCAGGGGCGCTTCGGCAATCAGGCCCCGTGTGGCTTGTTCAAACTCTGCCGAGGAGGACAAATCCAATTCAGGGGCAAACTGTTGGTTGTATTCCTGGGTTGCGATGCTGGCCTCACTGGCCTGATCAATAACCCCTGCGGTATCCCGCTGGCAGGCGCCTAGCAAAAACAGAACCAGACCGAAAAAACAGTTGCGGGTATTCAAAGGTGCGCTCCCACTTTTATTGGAGAATTGTTGGTAGTACACACTCCAACCTGATGAATCTGATTGTTATCCCTTTTGTATACTGAAAGGGATCGAGTGCTAGCTGTGCATGGGTTTGTTGTGACGCTGCGGAAATAAGCATGTTCTCTTTAATACGAAATATAGAATTGCCAGCGTAATAACGGGAGAATGCCACCTCATTTGGCATCCCGCTTGGAATTGCCTCGTTGTTATTGTCAGGCTGAGCATACCATGGGAGGGTGGAGGGAGAGCCCCGGGTTGGCCAGTGCTTTTAGTAAGCTGCCCTTTGGGAATCCTGCGTGGCCGGATTGTGTGAACCATTGGGGCGCATTGTCCTGCCTGCGTAGCACCTCGAGACCGCTTACTGGCGGGCCAGCAGCTGCCGTAATATTTCCCGGTAGATATCCTTGAGCTGGTCCAGGTGTTGTGTTTTCACGCACTCGTCGATCTGGTGGATAGTGGCATTCACCGGGCCGAGTTCCACCACCTGTGCGCCTGTTGGTGCGATAAAGCGGCCGTCCGAGGTACCTCCGGCGGTGGATAGCGTTGTTTCTTTTCCCGTGATCTTGAGAATTGCCTCCTGCACTGCGCGAACCAGAGGCCCCTCTGCGGTGAGGAAAGGAGACCCGGAAAGGTTGAAGACTGCCTCATAGAGCAGATTGTGCTTGTCCAAAATACGACGCGCGCGCAGTTCCAGTTCCTCTGCGGAGGATTCCGTTGAAAAGCGCCAATTGCACAGAAGATGTACTTCTGCGGGGATGACATTACTGGCTCCGGTGCCCCCATTGATATTGGACACCTGAAAAGTTGTGGCGGGGAAAAATTGGTTGCCTTGATCCCACTGTTCGGTGCTCAGTTCGGCCAGTGCCGGGGCCATTGCATGGATGGGGTTTTTGGCCAGGTGGGGGTAGGCCACGTGGCCCTGTACACCGAACACCTTCAGTGCCAGGCCCAACGAGCCACGCCGACCGTTTTTGATGACATCACCGAGATGCTCGCTGCTGGAAGGTTCCCCGACAATACAGCAGTCGATCTGTTCTCCCCTCTCCTGTAGCCATTCGATCACTTTGACGGTGCCGTTGATTGCCGGTCCTTCCTCGTCGCTCGTGACCAGAAAAGCAATGCGTCCGCAGTGTTCAGGATACTCTGCCACAAACGTTTCACAGGCCACGACCATGGCGGCAAGGGAGCCTTTCATATCGGCGGCGCCGCGACCATACAGGAAGCCGTCCCGTATCTGCGGTTCGAAGGGCGGGCTGCGCCAGTGTTCCTCAGGGCCGGTTGGCACCACATCGGTATGGCCGGCGAAAGCGAGCAGCGGGCCCGCACCTTGCCCGTTGCGAACTGCCCAGACATTGTCGGTATCACCGCGGCGCAGGCTGACCGTTTGAAAGCCGATGTTTTCCAGGCGCTGGATCATCAGGTCCATACAACCGGCATCTTCAGGGGTGATGGAGCGGCGGCGAATCAGGTCAACGGCGAGTTCCAGGGTTGGGGTCACGAGGGCATTCCTGTATCGATTTTTTGTCTTTTGCGGGCGCTGTGGAGTCGAAAGCGCAGATTGCAGTGGCACCGGCCCTGCGCTTAACCGGGCTAGTTGCTGTGCAGGGCGGCATTCAGCTCGATGGCGCTTTGGTTGGTCAAGCACTCCACCGCACCATTGGTGGAATTCCTGCGAAAGAGCAGGTCGGACTTGCCGGCCAGTTCGCGCGCCTTGATGTACTCTACCAACTGGCCGTTGTCATCCATCAGGGCAACTTTGGTGCCGGCGGTGATGTAGAGACCGGCCTCCACAGTGCAGCGATCTCCCAGGGGAATACCGATGCCGGCGTTGGCACCGAGCAGGCAGTTTTCGCCCACGGAAATTACGATATTTCCGCCACCGGACAGGGTGCCCATAGTGGAACTGCCGCCACCGAGGTCTGAGCCCTTGTGGACAAAGACCCCGGCGGAGATACGCCCTTCGATCATATTGGGGCCCTGGGTGCCGGCGTTAAAATTGACAAAACCCTCATGCATGATGGTGGTACCTGCGCCCAGATAGGCGCCGAGGCGCACCCGTGCGGTATGGGCGATGCGGACCCCGGCGGGTACCACGTAATCGGCCATCCTGGGGAATTTATCCACACAGGACACCGCCAGGTATTCGCCCTTAAGTCTTGCCTCCAACTGGCGCTGGGGTAGCTCTGCCAGATCAATCGCGCCCTGGTTAGTCCAGGCGACATTGACCAGTCTGGCAAAGATGCCCTCCAGATTGGTCTCGTGGGGTTTCACCAGGCGGTGGGAGAGCAGGTGTAATTTCAGGTAGGCCTCGGGTACCGATTGCGGTGGCGTATCACTGCAGAGCACAACAACGGCGAGAGGGCGCCCGGTGGTGGCGAACCGCTGGAGAATTTCTGCCTGCTCGGCGGCGCCAGCGCGCTGCAGCTTGTCTGCGAGGATGGGCAGATGGGTGGCACTCAGAGGGAGGCTGTGGTTGCCGCCGTTAACGTGCAGGGTTTCTTTCACCGCAGCGGCAACGGCGGTGCTGGGCTTAAACAGCGGCTTGGGGTAGAAGACTTCCAGCCAGTCGCCCTTGCTATTGCAGGTACCGATACCAAACCCGATACTGTAGGTGTTGTCCATCAATGTTCTCTCCTAGTTGGGCTGGCCGGTGAGCTGGGCGAATTCCGCTTCTTTAAAACCGAAGCGGGTGTTGTTTGCGGTACTGGTCACTGGGCGTCTGATGAGGGTGGGTGTCTCGCTGGCGAGTACCAGTGCCGTATCGTTGTCCATACAGTGTTTCTGTTCGTCGCTGAGAGCCCGCCAACTGGTGGATCGGCGGTTCAGCACTTCCTGCCAGCCGAACTCCCCCAGCCAGCGCTTGAGGGGCACAGCTTGCATGCCGTCTTCACGGAAATCGTGAAAGTGGTAATCGATCCCATTTTTCTCAAGCCACTTGCGGGCTTTCTTTACGGTGTCGCAGTTTTTAATGCCGTAGAGAGTAATCACAGTCACGCCTTTTTGGTTTTTTTTGGGTTTTTGCGCATGGGGTAACAGGTGGTGCAGATCTCGCACTGGGTACCGTCACAGCCCCGCGCGGAGCAGAATTCCCGGCCGTAGAAAATAATCTGCAAATGCAATTTATTCCACCTTTCTTTGGGGAAAAGCCGTTTCAGATCCTTTTCGGTCTGGATGACATTCCTGCCGCTGGTGAGCCCCCAGCGCTGGGCCAGGCGATGAATATGGGTGTCAACCGGGAAGGCCGGGTGGTGGAATGCCTGCGACATCACGACGCTGGCGGTTTTGTGGCCGACGCCGGGCAGGGTCTCCAGTGCGGCCATATTTTCCGGTACGGCACAGTGGTATTCATTGACCAGAATCTGTGACAGTTTGCTGATCGCCTTGGATTTCTGCGGTGACAGCCCGCAGGGACGGATAACCGTCTGGATTTTTTCCACCGGCACCAGGGCCATGTCTTGGGGGTTATCCGCCAGCTTCCAGAGCGCGGGGGTGACCTGATTGACGCGTTCGTCGGTGCATTGGGCGGACAGCAGCACTGCCACCAGCAGGGTATAGGGGTCTTTATGCTTGAGCGGGACGGGGGTTTCCGGATAGAGTGCCTCCAGTCGCTGCTGGATATAGGTGACCCGCTCTCGCTTCAGTAGATTTTTTACTGCCATGCTTTGATACGCCTGAGGGTGGGCTCCTGTGATGGTATTTATTTGCCGGGGGCTCTGTGCCCTAGCGGCAGAAGGTTCGAATACGCTGTGCGGCTTGCACACATTCCTGCAGTGTCGCCACCAGTGCGATGCGCACATAGTTGCTGCCGGGATTCACGTCTCCGCTGTCGCGGGCCAGATAGGCTCCCGGGAGCACGGTGACGTTCTGTTGCCGAAAAAGCTCTGTGGCAAAATGTTCGCCATCGCCGACTAAGGGCCACAGATAAAAGCTGGCCTGGGGCCGTTGCACATCGAGGCAGCCGTCGAGAATATCCAGCACGGCGGTAAACTTCTCCCGATAGAGCGCGCGATTTTGCCGCACGTGCTGTTCATCCCGCCAGGCTGCGATGGAGGCGTACTGTGTGTGGAGTGGCATGGCGCAGCCGTGATAGGTGCGATAGAGCAAGAATTTTTCCAGCAGTTGTGCATCGCCTGCGACAAACCCAGAGCGCAACCCCGGTAAGTTGGAGCGCTTTGACAGGCTGTGAAAAACCACGCAGCGGCGGAAGTCGTTGCGGCCGATATCCTCGCAAGCCTGTAGGAGTCCGATTGGGGGAGCCCCTTCGTCGAAATAGAGTTCCGAGTAGCACTCGTCTGCGGCAATGGTGAAATCGTAGCGGTCCGCCAACTGGATCAGCTGACGAAAATCTGCAGCGTCCAGCAGGGCGCCGGTGGGGTTACCCGGCGAGCAGAGATACAGAAGATCGCACTGGCGCCACACCGCCGCGGAAACCGCGGCGAAATCCGGCTTGAAACCATGTGCGGCCTGGCAGTTGACAAAATGCGGTTCGGCACCGGCGAGCAGGGCACCCCCTTCATAGATCTGGTAGAAGGGGTTGGGCATCAGTACTTTGCTGCCCGGTGACACCATGGTCTGGGCGAAGGCAAACAGCGCTTCGCGGGTACCGCTGACCGGCAATACCTGGGTTTCGGCACAGACGCTTGCGAGCTGAAAGCGCGCCCGCAGCCAGTTGGCAATGGCCGCCCGCAGAGGCGCTATACCTTTGGTGAGTGGATAGCTCGGAAGCTTGTCCAGATGCTTGATGAGTTCATCGTAGACAAACGCCGGTGGCGCGTGTTTCGGTTCGCCAATAGAGAGGGCAATATGCGCTTTATCCGCCGGTTTTAGGCCCGCTTTCAAAGCCAGGAGTTTGCTGAAGGGATAGGGCTGCAGCCGATCCAGATTGGGGTTCATGGCAGTGTTATCCGCGGTCTCAATTTATGGCTGCTGTGGCGCCCGGTAGTCGTCCAGTTCCCGGCAGATGGCCTCCTCCAGTGCGCGGTTGGCCTCTGTTCCACAGAGAGGCCGGCCCTCGGCATCGGTAATATGGAAGACATCCTCCACGCGCTCCCCCAGGGTGGATATTCTGGCGTTGTGCAGGCGCAGGCCGTGGGCAATAAAAATACGCGCGATACGCGCGAGTAGGCCGGGCCTGTCTGCACTGGTTATCTCCAGGGTGCTGTAGTGGTCACCGGGCTCGCTGGACAGGTGCGCTCGACTCTCCAGTTCAAACATTTTCAGGCGCCGGGATGTGCGCCGCTGGATGACCTTGGAGTAGTCCTCCACCAGGGCCAGTTCCCGCTGCAGCGTATCGCGAATCTGCTGCAGCCGCTGCGGTTCGTCCAGCAGGGGTTGGCCGGATTCATCCAGTACGTAAAAGGTGTCGAGGGTGTAGCCCGAGGCGGAGTTATACAGGCGCGCATCGTGCACGCTCAGATTGAGCAAATCGAGACCGGTTACTACGGCGGCGAACACGTTGGCTTTGTCGGGCGTGTACACAAAGACCTGGGTGGCACCGTCGTGCTCGCCGGGGCCGGAATTGCGGGTTAATACCAGGGTATCGATCCGCTCCAGCGGGGCACTACCGTGCAGCTCGTGGATCGCGGCGGTGTGCCAGCTAATGTTGTCAGCGCTCTCGCGCACGAAGTAGTCCTCGCCCATCTGCGCCCAAATACTCTCCACCGCAGCCTTGGACAGTCCCAGAGCGCTCAGCTTCTCCAGGGCCTGGCTGCGGGTTTCGTCAATAATCTCCTCGCGATCAATGGGGTTCTCTAGCCCCCGGCGCAGGGCGTGCTGAGTGGCCTGATAGAGCTGGCGCAAAAGGCTGGCGCGCCAGCTATTCCAGAGCTCCGGATTGGTGGCATTAATATCTGCCACTGTCAAAGCGTAGAGGTAATCCAGGTGCTCGCGGTCGCCCACTTCGCGGGCGAAGGCGTGCACCACTTCCGGGTCGCTGATGTCCTGCTTTTGGGATACCTGGCTCATCAGCAGGTGCTTTTCCACAAGCCAGCAGACCAGGCGCTGGTCCCGCGCGGGCAGCTGGTGGCGCTGGCAGAAATTACCGGCATCCACCACGCCGAGTTTTGAGTGGTCGCCACCGCGGCCCTTGGCGATATCGTGGTAGAGACCGGCGATATACAGCAGCTCCGGATGGCGCATGCGCCCGAGTATCTCCGCGGCAATGGGAAACCGCTCCTGCGCCTCGGGGCTGCGGAAGCTGCGCATATTGCGCACAACCTGCAGGGTGTGCGCATCCACGGTATAGATGTGGAAGAGGTCGTGCTGCATCTGTCCGGTGACCCGTCCGAACTCCGGCAGGTAGCGCCCCAGAATGCCGTAGCGGGTCATGCGTGTGAGCTGGCTGGAGAGGCCGCGCGGTGCGCGTAGCAACTGCATAAACAACGCGCTATTGGCCGGATTGGCACGAAAGTCTTCGTTGATCAAGAGGCGGTGTGCCCGTATCAGGCGAATGGTGGCGGCGCGTACGCCGGTGATCTTTGGGTTTTGAGCCATCAGCAGGAAGATTTCCAGCAGCGCCGAGGGGTGCTCGCTAAAAACCTGCGGGCGGGTAACCTCAATGGCATCGTCGTACAGTTGGAAGCGCGCATTTATCGGGGTGATAGTGTGCGCCCTGCCGCGCTGCAGGATTACCTCGCTGAGATACTGCAGGAGTACATCGTTGAGTTCACGCAGTGACATGACAATACGGTAGTAATTGTGCATAAACTGCTCTACTGCCAGCTGTGAGTCCGTGTCTAGGTAGCCAAATTGTTTTGCCAGTGCTCTTTGATAATCGAACAGCAGGCGTTCCTCAGCACGCCCGGCAAGCAGATGCAGGCCGTAGCGCAGACGCCACAGGAAGGTTTCGCCGGAGCGGAGAATGACAAATTCCTCCTCGGTTAACAGCCTGCCCTGTAGTTGTTTCAGGGTGCGCACGGGGAAGAAGTACTTGGCAACCCAGGTGATGGTCTGGATATCCCGCAGCCCGCCGGGGGCGTTTTTGATGTTGGGTTCCAGGATATTTTCCGCCGCCTGCTGGCGGTTGTGGCGCGCTTCCTGCTCGGCGAGCTTGGCGAGGAAAAATGCTTCTGCGGGCCAGGGCTTGCTGCGGTCGATGTCCATCGCCAGCCGCTTTCCGGGTTTCTCGTCCCCGACAATGGTGCGGGACTCGGTGAGGTTGGTGGCAACGGTAATATCCTGCGCGGCCAATGCCAGGCACTCCTTCACGCTGCGCACCGAGTGACCGATATCCAGGCCCAGATCCCAGAGAAAAGTCACGAACTGCTCGATATTGTCCACACTATCGGCATCGAGGCTGCCGTCGCTGAGTATCAGCAGGTCGATGTCCGAGTGTGGGTGCAGTTCACCCCGGCCGTAGCCCCCGACGGCGAGCAGTCCGATACCGGGCTTCCAGAGGTGTTGGTGCCAGGCGTAGTGCAGCAGGCAGTCCACAAACAGTGCGCGCTCATGTACCAGGGTACTTACGTCCTCCCCTTCGCGGAATCGTTCCGCCATCTGGCGCTCTGCCGCGCTGACGGCGTCCTTGAAAACCTGTAAGGGCGGCTTGTTGCCAGTGGCGAGATCCTTGCGAAAGCGGGCCTGGTCGAAGAAAAACAGGGGGCGCTCGAAGTAGGGGGGGCTGGCCGGCTGCATGGATAGGTCCGTTTGGCTGTGTTCTGTTACGGGAATGCCGCAGCGGGTCTTTGCATCATGATTAACCGAAGCTGAGTGTTGGGCGATGTACAGTGCTGGGGCTAAAAATGCTCTTCGCTACGTGCAGTCAGTACCTCAACCCCGTTGCTGGTGACTGCCATGGTGTGTTCCCACTGCGCAGACAGGCGACGGTCTTTAGTGATGGCGGTCCAACCGTCACTGAGGACACGGGTAGCGGCTTTGCCGGCGTTGATCATTGGCTCGATCGTAAAGGTCATGCCCTCCCTCAGTGCCTCCCCGGTGCCCGGCTGCCCGTAGTGCAATATTTGAGGTTCTTCGTGGAAGGTGTCGCCGATACCATGGCCACAGAAATCACGCACTACGGAGTAGTAATTTTTTTCTGCGTGTCGTTGTATAACGTGGCCTATGTCGCCGAGGGTCGTGCCTGGGCGCACCATCTCGATGGCCTTGTACAGGCCCTCCTGGGTGATGCGCACCAGGCGCTCGGCATGTGCCGCGGGTTTGCCGGCAAAGAACATTTTGCTGGTGTCGCCGTACCAGCCATCCTTGATGACGGTGACGTCGATATTAATGATGTCGCCCTTTTTCAGGGTCTTGCTGTTGGATGGTATACCGTGGCAGACCACTTCGTTGACCGAAGTGCAGATGGATTTGGGGAAGCCGCGGTAGCCGAGGCAGGCGGGAATCGCTTTTTGTACATTGACTATGTGGTCGTGGCAGCGCTGGTCCAGTTCTTCCGTAGTGACTCCGGGGACGACATACTCGCCAATCATTTCCAGGACCTCTGCAGCGAGGCGACCTGCAGTGCGCATCTTGGCGATCTGTTCCGGGGTCTTGATGGTTGAGGTCATGCGTTTCCTTTGTCTCTGGGTTAGGGGGGGAGCCCACACAAGGCGCCATTGTAGCGGATTGCCGTTGGCGGGGCATCGTTTGCCAGTCCCGATTGCGTCGGGATTGGCTTTTTACATGCGTGAAATTGCCGGCCTAACTTCACTCGGGTTGGGGATTGTGGTATAAAGCGCGCCGCTCCCGATGCTTGGTGCTTTGGGGGCGAAAAATGCCGCACACGCATCGGCACATGTGTCTGGGTGCCTCGAGAGGGGTTGATGCATGGGATGTGTGGAAGTTTAACCCGTACATTAAAAGGTTTATTATGCCGCAAGTAAGCATGCGCGACATGTTGCAGGCTGGTGTCCATTTTGGTCACCAGACCCGCTATTGGAATCCGAAGATGGGCCAATTCATCTTTGGCGCCCGCAACAAAATTCACATCATCAACCTGGAGCACACTGTGCCGGCTTTCAATGAAGCCCTGCAGGTGATCAAGGGGATGGCTGCCCAGAAAAAAAAGATTCTGTTCGTAGGCACCAAGCGCGCCGCGCAGAAATCTGTCAAAGAGCAGGCCGAACGCTGTGGCCAGCCCTACGTCAGCAACCGCTGGCTGGGTGGAATGCTCACCAACTACAAAACGATCCGCGCTTCCATCAAGCGTTTTCGCGATCTGGAAAACCAATCCCGGGACGGCACTTTTGAAAAGCTGACCAAAAAGGAAGCTTTGATGCGCACCCGCACCATGGAGAAGTTGGAGCGCTCGATAGGTGGTATCAAGGATATGGGTGGCCTGCCTGACGTGGTCTTTGTTATCGATGTTGAGCACGAGCGTATCGCTATCCAGGAGGCGAACAAGCTGGGCATTCCGGTCATCGGCGTTGTCGATACCAATAGTGACCCCTCTGGCGTTGACTACGTGATTCCCGGCAACGACGATGCGATCCGCGCTATCAAGCTTTACACCACAGCGGTTGCTGACGCAGTGCTCGCAGGTGCGGCCGAGACTGGCAGTGCGGGGACCAAGAAAGATGAATACGTTGAAGCCAATGATGATGAGGCGGCTGCAGAGTAATTTGCAGGATGCCATGGTGTAGCCCAATAGCGTTACACTGCGAACTTAAAAAAGGGGCCCAGGTTACGGCCCCTTTTTTCTAATTATTAGTTATAGAACTCCGAGGATTTAATCATGGCGATTACCGCGTCTATGGTAAAAGAATTGCGCGAGCGCACCGGTCTCCCGATGATGGAGTGTAAAAAGGCACTCACTGCAGCGGATGGCGATATCGAGAAAGCGATTGAGGATCTGCGCAAAGCCTCCGGTCTGAAGGCGGCGAAGAAGGCAGGTCGCACTGCTGCAGATGGCGTTGTTGCCGGAAAGGTTGCCGAAGACGGCAGCTTCGGCGTGCTGGTTGAGGTGAACTCGGAAACCGACTTCGTTGCCCGTGACAATAATTTTCAGGCGTTTGTTACAAAGGTGGTCGACAAGGCCTTCTCTGAACGCCAACGGGATGTTGCTGCGCTGATGGAAGGCGAGCTGGAGGCTGCTCGCGAAGCCCTGGTACAGAAGATTGGCGAGAATATCGGTGTGCGTCGTATCCAACTGGTGGAAGCCCCGGTAGTCGGCGCTTACGTGCACTCTAACAACCGAATCGCCGCCCTGGTGGCCCTCACTGGCAGCACTGCTGAGTTGGCGAAAGACGTTGCCATGCACGTGACCGCGGTCAATCCGCAGGTGAACAAGCCGGAGGATATGCCAGCGGATGTGCTTGAGAAAGAGAAGGACATCATCAAGGCACAGCCCGACATGGATGGCAAGCCGGCGGAAATCGTTGAGAAGATGATGGGTGGTCGAATCAAGAAGTTCCTGAAAGAGAACAGCCTGGTTGAACAGCCGTTTGTTAAAAACCCGGATGTGAGTATCGGTAAGCTGGTGAAAGAGGCCGGTGCCGATGTGGTTTCCTTTGTACGTTTCGAAGTGGGTGAAGGGATCGAGAAAGAAGAGGTGGACTTCGCAGCGGAAGTTGCCGCGCAGGTTAAGTCCACTTCCTGATCGTGTGATGAGGGCGCCAATGGTGCCTGCGCACAGGTGAGGTGTTTGTGCTCGGCTCTCTGTGGCTGCAGTGGCACATCTCCCTGTGCAAATAACAGCTATAGTGTAATTTTCGACGCCAATGCTTGGCCACTAAACAGGTACCCAGGAGAGGACCGACGCATGCCCGGTATTAAGGATCGCAAATATAAGAGAATTCTCTTAAAACTCAGCGGCGAAGAGCTGATGGGTGATCAGGGCTTTGGCATCAGTCCCAAGGTGCTGGATAAAATGGCCCTGGAGATTGGCCAACTGGTGGGTATTGGCGTGCAGGTTGGCTTGGTTGTCGGGGGTGGCAATCTGTTCCGTGGCGCCGCGCTAAGTGCCGCTGGTCTCGACCGCGTGACGGGCGACCATATGGGAATGTTGGCCACGGTGATGAACGCTCTGGCCCTGCGCGACGCTCTGGAGAGGTCTGATATCACCTCACGAGTCATGTCCTCAATTCAAATGAGCGGTATTGTTGACCATTATGACCGCCGCGCAGCAATTCGTTATCTGGAGCGGGGCGAGGTGCTGATTTTTGCTGCTGGCACCGGTAATCCCTTTTTTACCACAGACTCCGCAGCGTGTTTGCGCGGGATCGAGATTGAGGCGGAGTTGGTGCTTAAGGCGACCAAGGTGGATGGTGTCTACTCGGCCGACCCGGTGCTCGATCCTTCTGCAGCTCGTTACGACCAACTGACCTACGATGAAGTGTTGAATAAAAAGCTGGGTGTGATGGATTTGACCGCAATTTGTCTTTGCCGTGAGCAC
The DNA here is from genome assembly GCF_047289955.1 of Microbulbifer jejuensis. Lineage (NCBI taxonomy): Bacteria > Pseudomonadati > Pseudomonadota > Gammaproteobacteria > Cellvibrionales > Microbulbiferaceae > Microbulbifer > Microbulbifer jejuensis. The sequence continues at coordinate 99,289 of NZ_JBLBUB010000006.1, read as the reverse complement.
AACATGCCCGTGCGGGTTTTTCGCATGGATAAAGCCGGTGCGCTGCTCAATATCGTGGTTGGCGGTGAGGAAGGCACGCTAATTGAAGAGGAGCTGAAATCGTGATTGAAGATATCAAGCAGGATGCCAAGGCCCGAATGGGTAAAGCGCTCGACGCACTGGCCGGCAATTTCAATAAAATCCGTACCGGTCGCGCGCACCCAAGTATTCTCGATAGTATCCATGTCTCTTATTACGGCACCGATACGCCGCTGTCCCAGGTGGCCAATATCATCGTTGAAGATGCACGTACTCTGTCGGTAACGCCCTGGGAAAAGAGCCTGGTGCCGGATATTGAAAAGGCGATTATGAAGTCCGATCTGGGATTGAACCCCAGCACTGCAGGTGCGGTTATTCGTATCCCCATGCCTGCGCTGACCGAGGAAACCCGCAAGAATTTTATTCGCCAGGCTAAGGGCGAGGCAGAAACTGCACGTGTTTCCATTCGCAATATCCGCCGCGACGCATTGACTGTGGTGAAGACTTTGGTGAAGGATAAGGAGATTTCAGAGGATGACGAGCGCCGCACTGGCGAAGAGATCCAGAAGATTACCGATCAGTTTGTTGCAGGTGTCGATCAGGCACTTGTGGCCAAAGAAAAAGATCTGATGGAAATTTAATGGCCTTCGGTGGTACCGATGTGACTGGTCCCGGCCCCAGGCATATCGCCATCATTATGGATGGCAACGGGCGCTGGGCCGCACGCCGTGGCCTCTCTCCTTCGGCAGGTCACAAAGCGGGGGTTGAGCGCATCCGTGACCTGTTGTCTGCGTGCAGAAGTCGTGATGTAAAAGCGCTGACGCTGTTCGCTTTTTCCAGTGAGAACTGGCAGCGGCCGCCTAAAGAGGTGGCGCTGTTGATGCGCCTGTTCCACTCCTATTTGCGCAAGGAGGCCCGGCGTATGTGCGACGAAGGTGTGCGCCTGAGGGTGATTGGGCGGCGGGACCGCTTTTCTCTGCGTCTTCAGCGCGCCATTGCCGAGGCGGAGGATATCACCCGCAGGGGGGGGCAGGGAGACCTGGTGATCGCGGCGGATTACGGCGGGCGCTGGGATATTGCCCAGGCTGCGCGCAGGCTTGCAGAAGAGGTCGTGGATGGCAAGCGCACAGTAGAGTCCATTGGTGAGGAGGCAGTGGAAGGCCATATGCAACTCGCCGATTTGCCACCGGTAGACCTGTTAATCAGATCCAGTGGGGAGCAGCGCATCAGCAACTTTATTTTGTGGCAAGCCGCTTACAGTGAATTCTTTTTTACCAATATATTGTGGCCTGATTTTGACGAGGCTGCCCTGGATGAGGCAATCGCAACGTTTAAACAGCGTGACCGACGCTTTGGTGGGCGAGCTGCGGCGGGTGGTAGTGCTGTGCTGGCCTGATTGATACCGGCTGGAAGCGCAATCGTTTTTTGCCGGCACAAAGTTTTCGGGGATACTTTATACGGTGCGCTTGATTGGCGCAGTTTATGCAGGCAGAGTACAGGTGCAGAGATAAGGGGTTTGCGGTGCTAAAACAAAGAATAATTACTGCGTTGGTCTTGCTGGCACTGTTTTCCGGGGTTTTGTTTCTGTTGCCCATGCAGTGGTATTCGCTGGTGTTTGTCGCTGTGATTTTGCTGGGTGGCTGGGAGTGGGCCAACCTTTCCAACCTCAACCGCGCCCTGCGCTTCGTTTTTCTCACCTCTCTGGGCGGCGCCTTAATAGCAACTGCCCAGTATGTATTCTCAATGGATTTCAGCTCTCCGGATATTGACCGCGGACGTCAAATACTGGCGGTTGCCTGTGGCTGGTGGGCGCTGGCTTTTTTATGGGTACAGAGTTATCCGGCCAGTGCCATGCTGTGGGGAAACCGCTGGGTTCGCGGTCTGGTTGGTCTGGTTGTATTGGTGCCCAGTTGGTTGTCCCTGGTGATCCTGCGCGGGCTGGATCATGGAGCTTGGCTGGTGCTTTACGTTGTGGCCATTGTTGTGGCAGCGGATGTGGGGGCCTACTTTGTCGGGCGTAAGTTCGGCAGGCGCAAACTGGCCCGAGAGGTGAGTCCCGGCAAGTCGTGGGAGGGTTTTTTCGGGGGGTTGGGTGCCTGCCTGATCCTTGCGCTTGCAACCTCTTTCCTGTTTCAGCTTCCCCTGAAGAACACCCTTCTCTTTACTTTTGGGGTGTTGGTAACGGCGCTCGCTTCGGTTATCGGCGATTTGCTGGAGAGTATGTTTAAGCGTCACCGGGGCATCAAGGACAGCAGCCGAATATTGCCTGGCCACGGTGGGGTTATGGACAGGATAGACAGCCTTTGTGCGGCTTTGCCGGTGTTTACCATGGCCGCACTGGCCAGTGAGCTGCACAAATATCTTTAGCCGGTGCCTATAAATTTCTAGCAAGTGTCTCTCCGCGCTCCCGCCACTGGGGCTGAGCCGGGAGTGTTGGTGTGGCGGGAGTCCTTTTGGCCCGGAGGTACAGCGAGAACCCATGCAAAATACATCTCCGCAAACCGTGACTGTGCTCGGCTCTACAGGCTCAGTTGGGGTCAGTACGCTCGATGTACTCGCGCGCCACCCGCAACAGTATTCGATTTACGCCTTGACGGCCCACAACCGGGTGGCCGAGCTGGCTCAGCAATGCAGGCGCTTCAGCCCCCGCTTCGCCGTGGTCGCCGGCGAGCGGCGCGCACAGGAATTGCGGGCTCTGCTGACCGGTGAGGTTGCCACCGAAGTTTTATCGGGCGTGGAAGGGCTGTGCAAGGTGGCTGCAGACACCGCGGTGGACACCGTGATGGCGGCGATCATCGGTGCCGCCGGATTGCGCCCAACCCTCGCTGCGGTGGAGTCTGGCAAAAAAGTGCTGCTGGCAAATAAAGAGGCACTGGTGATGGCCGGGCCGGTGTTCCTGCGCGCGCTGCGGGCCAATGGCGCACAATTGCTGCCTATTGATAGTGAGCATAATGCCATCTTTCAGTGTCTGCCGTACCCCTGTGAGAGCCTGGAAAACTCGGGTGTTGAAAAGATACTGCTCACCGGCTCCGGTGGTCCTTTTCGAACCCGTGCCAGAGAGGATCTGCACGGGGTAACACCGGATGAGGCCTGTGCACACCCGAACTGGTCCATGGGGCGGAAGATTTCCGTAGACTCCGCCACCATGATGAATAAGGGGCTGGAATTCATTGAGGCCTGTTTTCTGTTCAGTGCACGCCCCGAACAGATTGAGGTAGTGGTGCATCCGCAGAGTATTGTGCACTCCATGGTGCAGTACCGGGACGGGTCGCTGCTGGCGCAGATGGGGAATCCGGATATGCGTACCCCAATTGCCCATGCGCTGGCTTTTCCGCAGCGCATTGATGCAGGTGTTTCCGCCCTTGATCTGATAGCCTTGGGGCGCCTCGACTTTCAGGCGCCGGACTTTCAACGCTTCCCGTGTCTGCGTTTGGCCAGAGAGGCGATTGATGCAGCGGGCAGTGCGCCCACAGTCCTGAATGCGGCTAACGAAGTGGCGGTTGAGGCCTTTTTACAGGGGCGGTTGGCGTTTACCAGCATTCCAACGGCTATAGAGAAAGTCATGAATCGTGCTCCAGTCGTTGAACTGACCGGGCTGGATACAGTCGAAGCCACTGATCACAATGCGCGAGAACTGGCCCGACAGGTAATAGGGGCTCTCTAGTCATAGGATAGGGCGTATAATGGCGGGGTTTGCGCATGAAAAGAAACTGTAATTGCATATGGACCTGATTCAGACGGTAATCTGGGCCCTGGTGGCTCTCGGTGTACTGGTATCTTTCCACGAGTTTGGGCACTTCCTTGTAGCACGCCTCTTTGGGGTTAAAGTGCTGCGTTTTTCGGTCGGTTTTGGCCGCCGCCTTATCTCACGCTATGATCGTCACGGTACGGAATTTACACTCTCGGCCATCCCCCTTGGCGGCTACGTCAAGATGTTGGATGAGCGGGAGGGGCCTGTTGCCGCCAACCAGGTGGAACAAGCCTTCAACCGCAAGAGCGTTTGGGCGCGCATTGCCATTGCTGCGGCCGGGCCGGTAGCCAACTTCCTCCTGGCGGTTGTTTTATTTTGGGTGGTGTTTATGGGTGGGGTTGCCGGCCCTGTGCCTATAGTCCACGCTGTGAAGCCCGGTAGTATTGCCGAGGCTGCGGGGCTTGAGCCCGGCCAGGAAATCATCGCTGTGGATGGTGAGGCAACCCCAACCCGGCAGGCGCTGAACTGGCGTCTGGCCAATCGCCTCGGGGATAGTGGCGCCATAGAGTTCTCTGTGCGCTACCCAGATTCAAACCTTGAGTACCATGCAGCGGCAGACATTGACCGCTGGCTGTCGGAGCAGGAGGTGCCAGACCCATTGGTCGGGGTAGGGTTGGAACTCTGGACGCCATCGGCCAGTATGACGCTTTATCGCGTTGTCGAGGGCAGCGCTGCCAGTGCCGCTGGTCTTCGCGCCGGTGATCAGGTTGTCGGGACCGATGGCCAGGCATTTTCTGACTGGGATGCCTGGAGTGGGTATGTGCGTGCCCATGCCGGAGTCCCAATCCAGGTTGAAGTGGAGCGACAGGGTGAGCGACTGACCCTGCCGGTGACCCCCACAGAGGTTACCCTTGACAGTGGTGAACTTGGCGGTCAGATAGGTGTGCTGCCATTTTCAAAACCCTGGCCGAAGGACCGAGTACGGGTTTTTCACTACGGCATTGGTGGGGCCTTCCACAAAGGGTTGCAGGAAACCTGGGATAAAACCCTGTTTACCTTGAATAGCCTGAAGAAGTTGATATTTGGTCAAATTTCAACCAAAAACTTGAGTGGTCCTATTACCATTGCTAAAGTGGCGGGTACTTCTGCAGAGGCGGGCTGGCAGTCCTTCCTGTCCCTGCTGGCGCTGCTCAGTATCACGCTCGGTGTACTCAATCTGCTCCCTATACCGGTACTCGATGGCGGCCATCTCCTCTACTATGGTATTGAGGCGATCAAGGGCTCACCTGTGTCAGAGCGGGTTCAGGTGATTGGGATGCAAGTGGGCATGGCACTGGTCCTCTGCATCATGGGATTGGCTTTATACAATGACATTTTGCGCTTGTGATCTGTTGGATTGTTACCGCCCACAGAGTGCAAAAGGAAATGGTCCGGAAAGCGGGTACTCTCAGGGTGCTTTCGCCCCTGGTGTGCGAATAAAAAGACTCGGAATTAGTAGATGAAAGATTTCCTCAAAGCGGCCTCCCTCGGGCTGATATTGCCATTGAGTGCGATAGCGCAGTCGTTCGTGGTCAACGATATCCGCGTGGAAGGCTTGCAGCGCGTTTCGGCCGGTACAGTCTTCTCTGCGCTCCCGGTTCGAGTGGGCGATGAGATTGAGGCTCTGGATATTCAGGGTGCGACCCGAGCACTTTTTCGCACCGGTTACTTTGAAGACATTCAGATCGGCCGTGAAAATGGCGTCCTGGTTGTCACACTGCGGGAGCGCCCGGCAATTTCCAAGATCGAAATTACCGGTAACAAAGCCATCTCAACGGAAGACCTGTTGAAAGGCATGCAGGAAAATGGCCTTGCCGAAGGCCAGATCTTTAAGCGCGCCACCCTGGAAGGGTTGGCCCAGGAGCTGCAGCGGCAATATGTGGCACAGGGGCGTTACGGTGCCAGTGTACAAACCGAAGTGAAGGAGTTGCCGCGAAACCAGGTGGAGCTCAAGATTATTGTGGATGAGGGCTCGGTCGCTGCCATCAAGCATATCAATGTCGTCGGCAATCGCGCCTTCTCCGATGAGGAGCTGGCGGAGTTTTTTGAACTACAAACCACAGGCTGGTTGTCCTGGCTGCGCAGTGACGACAAATATTCCCGCGAGAAACTCACTGGCGACCTGGAGCGTCTGGAGTCTTATTACCTTGATCGCGGCTATCTTGACTTCCAGATCGACTCCACCCAGGTTTCCCTGAGCCCGGACAAGCGCAGTGTATTTATTACCGTGAATGTGATTGAGGGCGATGTTTACACCGTGAGCGAGGTGGATCTGGCCGGTGACCCGATTGTGCCGGAAGAGGAAATCCAGCGCTTACTGCTTGTGCGCGAGGGCCAGACTTTCTCCCAGGTACTGATGACCACCACTTCTGATTATATTACCAAGCGCCTGGGCAATGAAGGGTATACCTTTGCAGAGGTCAACGGTATCCCCGAGCCGAATAGAGAAGAAAAGACAGTCAAGGTGACCTTCTTTATTAACCCGGGCAAGCGCGCCTATGTGCGCCGTATCAATTTTCGCGGCAATACCCGCACCTCGGATGAGGTATTGCGCCGGGAAATGCGCCAGATGGAATCGGCTTCGGCCTCGTCTGCACGTATCGAACAGTCGAAAGTCCGCCTCGAACGGCTCGGCTTCTTTAAGGAAGTTGAGGTTGAAACTACCGAAGTTCCGGGAACCTCGGACCAAATTGATGTGGAGTACACGGTCGAGGAGCAACCCTCAGGCTCTATTGGCGGAACCCTCGGTTATGCCGAGACCAGCGGCCTTGTGCTGGGGGCCAATATCCAGGAAAGCAACTGGATGGGTACGGGCAAGTCGGTTGGCATTGGATTGAATGCTTCAACGTACCAGACCGCGGTTAACTTTTCCTATCTGGACCCGTACTTTACGCCAGATGGTGTCAGCCGTGGCTTCAATATTTATTATCGGGAGAACGACTATTCCGAGGTTGGTCTCTCAGAGTTTAATACTGAAACTTACGGTGGTGGTGTGAGTTTTGGCTATCCGGTCTCGGAAATATCCCGTGTGGGTTTGAATATTGGGCTTAGTCATCTCGAACTTTCTACAAGTTCGAACTCTGTGCAAGAAATTGCTTCAAGTCCTACCCGTTTAATTGGGATAGACGGAGTTATTACCAAGGCAGAGTCTGATCGAGTGGTTTCAGCTTCCGAGGAGGAAGAACCTGTAGACTTGGACTTGGCAATGCCCCTCAGTGATGACTTGTTTCCTTCCGATGGCTTTATTGATCGCAACGGGGATGCCTTTGATAGCTTGAGTTTGACCGCCTCTTATGCGCGCTCTACCTTAAATCGTGGGATTCTGGCCACACGCGGGGCCTCTCAGAATTTTTCCGTGGAGTTTACGGTGCCTGGCAGTGACCTTGAATATTACAAGTTTATTTATACCGGCCAGTATTTCCGCCCACTCACCAGGAGTCTGACTTTGCGTCTGCGCACTCGTTTGGGTTACGGAGATAGTTATGGGGACCTCGATGAATTACCGTTCTTTGAGAATTTTTATGCCGGGGGATTTGGCTCGGTTCGCGGGTTTGAGCGCAATACCCTGGGCCCCAGATCTACACCTGCAGAGGTTCTTGCTGCTCGACTGCCTTGTGCGACCGCGGATGGAGAAATCACCCAAGGTTGTTACGAGGTAGACTCTAATGGCCAGTTAGTAACGTTTCCGATTGATGATGCGGACCCCTTTGGCGGTAATATCTTAATTGAAGGTAGCGCAGAGGTGATTTTCCCATTGCCATTTATCAAGGATCAGCGGTCTCTGCAGTCGGCTTTCTTTATCGACGCGGGCAATGTATTCGACACCAGCTGTGGAGATACCCAGATAAACTGTTACGATGTGGATTTTGGTAAAATGAATGTTTCCGCAGGTTTGGGTCTGACCTGGATTACCGGCTTTGGCCCGCTTACCTTCAGTTTGGCCAAACCACTGAAGAAAAACGAGGATGATGATGAGGAAGTCTTCCAGTTTACCCTGGGCAACAGCTTCTAACCTCACAGACTCACAGGAAAAGGCATCTTTGGTGCAAATCGAGCGCAGTGAAAATAACATTGATTGGAGAAACAAAAGTGCTTAAAAATGTAAAAACTATCGTGGTTCTGCTGGTTGGGTTGACCTTGTCCGGCGCCGCACTGGCGCAGACCAAGATTGGGATATTAAACCTGCAGGCTGCCATCATGAGCACGGATGTAGCCAAGTCCAAAGTGAATTCCTTAAAAACCAGCGCGGAATATTCCAAACTGCAAAGCAGTGCGGAGTCGATTCGCTCTGAGCTGCAGAAAATGGCAGAGGATGCCCAGAAAAACAGTGTGACCTGGTCCGACGAGCAGAAGACTGAGTATCAGCGCAAGGCCAATTTCAAGCGCTCCGATTTCGAAACCACGGTTAAAAAGTTGCGTGCGATAGAAGCCCAGGTGGGTCAGGAAATACAAGCTTCTTTGGGACCCAAGGCCAAGGCCGCGCTGGAAGCGATTATCAAAGAGCAAAAGCTGGATTTGGTTTTGGATGCCAATACAGCGTTTTTTGCCAGTCCCCAGGTTGACCTCACTGAGGCAGTCGTAAAGCGCATGAATGCAGAAAAGTAAACCCTAGCCCCCATGAGTGACAATTTGTCCCTGGCCCGGCTTGCGCGAGCGCTGGGTGCAGAGCTGCGTCTGGCACCTGGTGTAGACTCCCGATACAAAATTTCCGCTCTCAGTACATTGCAGGATGCCAGAGCCAGTGATCTGACTTTCCTGGCCAGTTCCCCCTATCGCCGCTTCCTTAAAGATACGGGTGCCGGTGCGGTGCTGGTTACCGAGGAATTTGCCGATGAGTGCCCGGTTTCGGTGCTCTGTGTCGAAGATCCCTATCTCGCTTTTGCCCGTGCGAGCGCCCTGTTTAACACGGCTCCGCAGGTGGAAGTCGGTATTCATCCCTCGGCAGTGGTTCACCCCGATGCTGAAATTTCCTCCAGTGCCAGTGTGGCCGCCGGCGTTGTAGTAGAAAAGCATGCCAAAATTGGCCCCAATGTCTCTCTGGGGGCCAACTGCTTTGTGGGGGAGGGAGCTATCATAGGTGCGGGCAGTTGTTTGCACGCCGGTGCTGTTGTGCATCACCGTTGCAGCCTTGGCAGAGATTGTATTATTCATAGCCAGGCGGTGATCGGAGCCGATGGTTTCGGCTTTGCGCATCACCAGCAGGAATGGATCAAGATCTATCAGCTCGGCGGCGTGAATATTGGTGATGACGTCGAAATAGGAGCCAATACCTGTGTTGATCGCGGGGCCCTGGGCGATACCGTTATTGGCAGAGGGGTTAAGATCGACAATCTGGTTCAAATCGCGCACAATGTGAAGATTGGTGACTATTCAGCCATTGCTGCTTGTTCCGGGATTGCCGGCAGTGCAGTCATTGGGCGGCACTGCGCCCTGGCTGGGTGCTCGCGTATCGCAGGGCATGTGACGATTGCCGATGGCTGCACCGTGACTGCCGATACGTTTGTGACCAAGTCCATTGACAGCCCAGGCAGTTATTCTGGTGCCCTGCCTTTTTCCGATAGCCCTACCTGGCGCCGCAACGCGGTGCGTTTTGGGCGGCTGGACAAAATGGCGCGCAGGTTGAAGGACCTGGAAAAACAGCTGAAAGCGTTGTCCCGCCACATCGGCCGGGAGGACTGAACCGGCTGGTATTGAGTGGATCAAACTTGGCTTTGTTGTTTTCGGGGCGTTTATCGCCCCGAAGTGGTTTCTGGGGGCATTTGGAATGATGGATGTATGCGAAATTCGCGAGTACCTGCCACACCGCTATCCTTTTTTGCTGGTGGACCGCGTTGTGGAATTCGAAACAGGAAAGTGTATCAAGGGTTATAAGAACATTTCGGTAAATGAAGAGGTTTTCAACGGGCATTTTCCGCAGATGCCAATCTTCCCCGGGGTTATGATTATTGAAGCCATGGCACAGGTTTCCGGGATTCTTGGCTTCAAAAGCTCTGGCAAGAAGCCTGAGGATGGCTACCTGTACCTCTTTGGCGGTGTCGATAAGGTGCGCTTCAAGCGCCAGGTGATTCCCGGTGACCGACTGGATCTTGAATCTGTGTCAGTCTCTGTACGCCGCAATATCTGGAAGTTCTCCTGTAAGGCCAGTGTCGGTGATGCGCTGGCAGCTTCTGCTGAGATCCTGTGCGCAGTGAAAAAAGTGTAGCCGTTTCACCTCCTGCATGAGAATTGCCAATTGTGCACTTTCTGGCTTCTTATTGGCATTAAGCTTATGGTATCCGCAGTGTCCACTACCTGAGGAGTAGGTTCCAGAATGCAGACAACTATCCACCCCACAGCGATTGTCGATCCAACGGCAGTCATTGGTTCTGGGGTGAGTATCGGCGCCTACTCTATTGTCGGAGCTGGAGTGGAAATAGGGGATGGTTGTGATATTGCCTCGCACGTGGTTCTGAGTGGTCCGAGCAGTCTGGGGAAGAACAACCGAATTTACCAGTTTGCTTCGGTTGGTCAGGATACCCCTGATAAGAAGTACCGGGGAGAGCAGACCACGCTGGTGGTTGGCGATAATAATGTTATCCGAGAAGGGGTAACCATTCACCGTGGCACAGTGCAGGACCGTGGAGAGACGACCATCGGCAATGATAATCTGATCATGGCCTACGCCCATGTCGGTCACGACAGCCTAATCTGCAACAATACCATCCTGGTCAACAATGTGGCCCTTGCTGGCCACGTAGTCGTGCGGGATTGGGCCATCCTCAGTGGGTATAGTTTGGTACACCAATACTGTAACATCGGCGAGCACGCCTTTCTTGGTATGGGGGCTGCGGTTGGCAAAGATGTACCGGCGTATGTGATGGTTGCCGGAAACCCGGCTGAAGCAAAAACCATTAACGTGGAAGGGTTGCGTCGCCGCGGATTCTCCCGCGAGGAAACCGCGTTGATTGGCAAGGCCTATAAAATTGTGTATAGACGCGGGCTGACGCAACAGGAGGCTTTGCAGGCGTTGGTGGAGCTGCGCGAACAATCTGCTGTCATTCAGCCGTGGATTGATTCATTAGAATTTTCCACCCGCGGTATCGTCCGTTAACCTCACGAAATTCACACAGGGATGGGCAACTTCGCGGCTTCCCGGTTTGGTCTTTGAGTGAATTGCGCCTGGTCTCGTGGGGCCGGCTTTCATCCAGAGGGATTTTAAGGCGTGTCAGAAAAGAATAAGCCGTTTCGCATTGGTGTGGTTGTTGGTGAGGCCTCGGGGGATATTCTGGGCGCAAGTCTAATGGCTGCATTGCAAAAGCGCCTGCCCGGGGTGGCATTTGAAGGTATCGCTGGCCCGCGTATGCTGGCTTTGGGCGCAAACTCCCTGTATGCCATGGAGCGCCTGTCGGTGATGGGGCTGGTAGAGCCCTTGAAGCGCCTGCCGGAATTATTAAAGATCCGCCGCTCCCTTTGTCAGTATTTTATCAAAAATCCACCGGATCTCTTTATCGGCATCGACGCGCCGGATTTCAATTTGTCTCTGGAGGAATCCCTCAAAACCGAGGGGATCAAAACCGTGCACTATGTCAGTCCCTCAGTGTGGGCCTGGCGGCGGGGAAGGGTCAAAAAGATTGCCCGCGCAGTGAACCATATGCTGACATTGCTGCCCTTTGAGGCCAAATTTTACCGGGAAAACCAAGTGCCGGTAACCTTCGTCGGACATCCCCTTGCCGATGATATTCCACTGCAGGTCAATGGCTCTGCAAAGCGCCGGGAACTGGGCTTTGCGGATAGCGATAGAGTCATCGCCCTGCTGCCAGGCAGTCGTGCAGGAGAAGTGCGCTTACTAGGGTCACTGTTCTTGCAGACTGCCCGCTGGTGTCACCAGCGCAATCCGGATATCAAGTTTGTCCTGCCCGCCGCCAACAGGCTGCGCCTCTCAGAGATCAACCGGCAGTTACAGGGTTTTACCGAGCTTCCGGTAACTGTGCTGGAAGGCCACGCTCAAACGGCACTTACCGTTGCCGACTGTGTGCTGATCGCCTCTGGCACTGCCACTTTGGAAACGATGCTGTTGAAAAAACCGATGGTGGTGGCTTACAAATTGGGCAGAGTCTCCTACGCTATTATTTCCCGAATGCTACATACCCCCTGGGTGTCGCTGCCCAACCTGCTGGCGCAGAAGGAGTTGGTGCCGGAAATATTGCAAAGCGATGCCACTCCGGAAAACCTTGGGGCTGCGTTGATGCGCTACTTTGAGGATCCCCTGTTGGGGGATCAACTGCAACGGGAGTTTAATGAACTCCACCAACAGTTGCGCTGCAATGCTTCTGAGCGTGCGGCGGATGCTGTTTGCAACCTATTGGAGCAAAGTGGATAGAGATGGATGTGTCCTAAGAAAGCGCTTCCCCCTTATATTTGTACTTATCAGGGCGTTTTGCTTGCCGGTGTCGATGAGGTGGGGCGCGGCCCCCTGGCTGGCGATGTCGTTGCGGCGGCGGTCATTCTCGATCCGGCCAACCCCATTGAGGGTCTCGCCGACTCAAAAAAACTGAGTGAAAAAAAGCGAGAGTTACTCTATGACCAGATTTGTGCTTGTGCACTGAGTTATTCTATTGCCCGTGCCACGGTGCAGGAGATTGATCGAATCAATATTCTACAGGCCAGTTTACTGGCCATGTGCCGCGCTGTGGAACAGCTGCCTGTACAGCCGGAATATGTTTTGGTGGACGGCAATAAAAAGCCGAACTGGTCTTATCCGTGTGATACGGTGGTGAAGGGGGATAACCGGGTTGCAGCCATTGCAGCGGCTTCTATTCTGGCAAAAGTGACGCGGGACCGGGAGCTGGTGGAGCTTGATAAAAAATATCCAGGATATGGATTGGCCCGGCACAAAGGTTACCCAACCAAAGTGCACCTGCAGGCATTGCAGCAGCTTGGCCCCAGCCCTGTACACAGGGCGAGCTTTGCCCCGGTAAGACAAGTGTTGATGGATTTGGCTTAGTGATTGGCTGTTGGGCCTCGCCCTAGGCATTGATTTTCTTAGCGCGTGCGCGAGTGATCATTGTGTTGGAAACTTCCTCAATCTCCACCAGGTAATTCAGGATATAGAGACTGATGTTACCATCGGGGATGCTTTCCAGGTGCTCCATGGCCAGACCGTTAAAGGTTTTGGGGCCATCGGTTGGCAGGTGCCAACCCAGGGTGCGATTGATATCGCGAATGGATGTGCCGCCCTCTATTCTATACCAGCCATCCCCGACGGCGATAATCTCTTGGTCATCGCTGGGCACCGGACTTGCGGTGAAATCACCGACGATTTCCTCCAACAGGTCCTCCAGAGTAACAATGCCCATCACTTCGCCGTACTCATCCACCACCAGCCCCATACGGCGTTTGGTTTTCTGGAAATTCATCAACAGTGTGGGCAGTGGTGTAGCCTCGGGTACAAAGTAGGGGTCATCGGTGAAAGACTTGAGGCGCGCCGTGGAAAAATTATGTGGGCCATCGCGCAATATCTGTGCGGCGCGGCGCAGATGCAGGATACCAGTCACCTGGTTGATATCGCCTGTAAAGACCGGCAGACGGGTATAGCTGCTCTCAGCCAGCTGTTGGAGTATCTGCTCGGCAGTGTGCTCCAAATCCACACCCATGACTTCGTTGCGGGGAATCATAATGTCTTCAACAGTGGCCTGATCCAGATCCAGTACGTTGAGGAGCATCCCTTGGTGTTTGCTGGGAAGCCGGGCACCGGACTCAAAAACCACAGTCCTGAGTTCCTCCGGGGCCAGGTGTTCTGATTCGCCCCCTGCAGTGGTCTCGACGCCCACCAGGCGCGCCAAACCATTGGAAATACTGCCGACTAACAACACCAGTGGAGTGAGTAGCCACAGCAGCGGTTGCAAAATCCATGAGGCAGGAAAAGCGACTTTTTCCGGGTGTAAAGCGGCAATGGTTTTTGGTGTTACTTCGGCAAAAATCAGGATCACGATAGTGAGTGCTGCGGTGGCATAAAACACCCCGGCATCCCCGTAGAGTTTAGTAAACACTGCGCCGGCAATGACAGAGGCGAGGATATTGACCAGATTGTTACCGATCAGAATGACTCCGATCAGCTTGTCGGGTCGCGCAAGCAGCGCCATGACGCGTTTGGCTCCGCGATGCCCGCTTTTGGCCTGGTGCCGCAGGCGATAGCGGTTCAGCGCCATCATGCTGGTTTCAGAACTGGAAAAAAAAGCTGATATGACGACCAGCAGGGCCAGCAGGCTGAACAGCAGGCCCGGGTGGATCTCGTTCAAGGGAGAACTCTTTTTGATTCGAAGCGGAGATATTGGAACAGAATGCCGACCTCTGCAAGTATTCGGGTCATATTCTTTTCTCCCGCTACCCGCGCTGGAGAATCACTTCCATAACCAGCTTGCTGCCAAAGTAGGCCAGCATCAGAGTGGCAAAGGCGCACAGAGTCCAGCGTACAGCCGTGTTGCCGCGCCAGCCCCACTGCCAGTGTCCCCAGAGCAGAATGCTGTAAAGCACCCAGGCGATGATGGAGAGTAGGGTTTTGTGCATGGGTCCCTGCTCAAACAGGTTGCCTACAAAGACAAAGCCTGTCACCAGAGAAGCGGTCAAAAGTAACTGGCCTAAAGTGATAAGGCCGAAAAGCAGCGACTCCATGCTCTGTAAAGGGGGTAGTAAGCGGGCGGCCCCCACCGGTCGGTGTTTGTGCAGTTGTTGGTTCATATAGTAGAGATAGATGGCCTGCAGTGTCGCCAGGGTTAGCAGTGAGTAGGCGAGTATTGAGAGCAGTGCGTGGACTGCAATACCCGTGGAGAGCTGGCCGTGTGGGGTGACTGCGCCCCAGGTATGCGAGGCGGCGAATTCTGTGATTGCCCCTATGGGGGCAAAAATCAAAATCAGCAAGGTCAGGGGTCGCTTCGCCGCAAGCATTAACAGCAGCAGGTTAACCACCCAGGTAACCAGTGACAGCATCGCCAGCAGGTCGAAGCGATAGCCCAGGGGGGAAAACAGGGTATGCACCAGGGAGATCGCATGGGTTGTCAACGCTGCGGCAAGTAGTGCCAGAAGCAGTCTGTTGTCTGGTTGGCGCTTGTGGGCAAGGGCTGTCGCCGCAACAGCGGTAGTGGCCAGGTAGAGTGTGATGGCTGTCCAGTGGGCGTAAGCCGCCATTGATTCGATCCGTATCATGATTGCAACTGACTGGAAGTGTGTCACAGCCCGCTTGAACAGGAAAGGTTTGGTGTTATTTCGGCTGCGCGGGTACCTGGGCTATACTGCCGCGCCTCAGACAGGGTGTTGTGAATGGTTCCGCGACCCTGCGCACCGGGGTCCAATCCGCAACCGGAGAAATCGAGGCGAATTTATGTTCGATAACCTGAGTGACCGCTTATCAGCGGCTCTAAAGAAAGTCACCGGCAAGGCGCGCCTGACCGATGACAATGTCCGCGATACCCTGCGCGAGGTGCGAAAGGCATTGCTTGAGGCGGATGTCGCCCTGCCGGTTGTAAAGGCCTTTGTGCAGCAGGTGCGCACCGCAGCGGTGGGGCAGAAAGTGAGCAAGGCCCTGAATCCGGGCCAACAGTTCGTCAAGATTGTTCAGGATGAGTTGGTAAAGGTCATGGGGGCAGCTGCAGAGCCCCTCAAGCTGGCTGTCCAGCCCCCCGCAGTTATCCTTATGGCCGGCCTGCAAGGGGCTGGTAAAACCACCAGTGTTGCCAAACTGGCCAGGTACCTGCAGGAGCGGGAGAAGAAGAAAGTGATGGTGGTGAGCGCTGACGTATATCGCCCGGCTGCCATCAAACAATTGGAAACCCTGGCGAGTGAGGTGGGGGCACAGTTCCATCCCTCTACCCCGGAGCAAAAACCTCTGGATATCGCCAAGGGGGCGATTGAGGCCGCGCGCAAACAGTTTGCCGATGTATTGATTGTGGATACTGCGGGGCGCCTGCATATTGATGCCCAGCTGATGGACGAGATCCGCGAGTTGCACCACGCGTTGAACCCGGCTGAAACCCTGTTCGTGATTGATGCCATGATCGGTCAGGATGCTGTGAATACCGCCAGCGCCTTCGATAAGGCTCTATCGCTAACCGGTATCATCCTTACCAAGGCCGATGGTGATGCCCGCGGTGGTGCAGCGTTGTCTGTGCGTCAGGTGACCGGCAAGCCCATCAAGTTTATCGGTGTCGGTGAAAAGGCCGATGCGCTGGAGACCTTTCATCCGGACCGTATTGCCTCCCGTATTCTCGGTATGGGGGATATCCTGTCTCTGATTGAAGAGGCAGAACAGAAGATTGATAAGGGCAAGGCTGAAAAGCTGGTCAAGAAGGTGCAGAAGGGTAAAGGTTTCGACCTGGAAGACCTGCGCGACCAGCTGCAGCAGATGCAAAATATGGGTGGCTTTGGTTCCCTGCTGGAAAAGATGCCGGGTATGGGTGGTTTGGCCCAGGCCGCACAGCAGGCAGATATGGGCAAAGAGTTCAAGCGTATGGATGCGCTCATCTCCTCCATGACCCCGGCTGAACGCCGCAGTCCCGAACTCCTCAATGGTTCCCGCAAGCGCCGAATCGTTGCCGGATCCGGAACCCACCTGCAGGACCTGAACCGCCTGCTCAAGCAGCACAAACAGATGGGCAAGATGATGAAGAAGCTCAAGGGGGGTGGTATGGGTAAGATGATGCGTGGCATGAGCGGCTTGCCCGGTATGGGCGGGGGTATGCCTGGCGGTATGGGAGGAATGGGTGGTATGCCCGGTGGCTTACCGCCTGGGCTTAAGAAAAAGTAGCGCCCCAGGCCGCTGGGTGGGGGCTGATACAGCGCTATACAAATTCCTGGTGCTGCATTAGAATACGCCGCCTTTCAGTCCGGTGCGCTGCCGGCAAAGTTATTTCGGTGGCCGAAGAGTGCGGTCACCCAGTCTTGAACCTACAGGAAAGTTACATGGTAACCATTCGCTTGGCTCGTGGTGGTGCTAAAAAGCGCCCGTTTTATCACCTGACAGTTACCGACAGTCGCAATGCTCGCGACGGTCGTTTTATAGAGCGTGTTGGCTTCTTCAACCCGGTTGCTCGTGGCCAGGAAGAGCGTCTGCGGATTGACCGCGAACGCGTGGACTTCTGGCTGGGTCGAGGTGCGCAGGTTTCTGATCGTGTCAGCAAGCTGCTGAAAGAATCTGCCTGATTGGCCCGTGGTAGTGCGCTTGTGACAGAAGAGGGGAATAATTCCGAAGATTTGGTCACTGTTGGGCGCATAACGATGGCTTATGGTGTGCGCGGTTGGGTAAAGGTACACTCCTATACAGAGCCGATGGACAGCATCCTGCAGTTCCCCAGTTGGAGATTGCGCGGGCCGAAAGGCTGGGAAACCCTTGAAATAGATGCTGGCAGATGCCACGGTAAGGGTTTGGTTGTACATATCAAAGGCATAGACGATCGCGATAAGGCGACGGAGATCTGTCAGCGCGAAATAGCGGTTGTGCGTGATTTTATGCCCACGCTCGAACGGGGCGAGTATTACTGGCACCAACTCGAGGGCTTGCGGGTAATCAGCCACTTTCAGGGTGCAGTGCAGGACTTTGGTAGAGTCGCGCATATGATGGAAACGGGTGCCAACGATGTGTTGGTAGTACGTGGCGGTACGGACAGGCGCGAGCGTTTAATTCCCTATCTGCCAGGCCAGTTTATCCTAGATATAGACCTGCAGGCCGGTGTGGTCACCGTCGACTGGGACCCGGATTTTTAAAGCATTGGAGCGATAATGAAGAAAATCGCTCTGGTAAGCATTTTCCCGGAAATGTTTGCCGCACTGACCGAGTATGGTGTCAGCGGACGGGCTGTGAAAGCGGGCCTGCTGGAGGTGCGTTGCTGGAACCCCCGGGATTTCACCAGTGACAGGCACTGTACCGTGGATGACCGCCCCTATGGTGGTGGTCCCGGAATGGTGATGTTGGCTGAACCCCTATACCGGGCTCTGGAGGCTGCACGTGCCTGGGCCGGAGCGGAGGGTGAGCCTGTACGGAGTATCTATCTTTCTCCGCAGGGACAGCAGCTGGACCAGGGTGGAATCGAAGCGCTTTCGATTGCCGGAAATCTGGTACTGCTGGCGGGGCGCTATGAAGGGGTGGATGAGCGTATCATAGAGTCCCTGATCGACGAGGAATGGTCTATTGGTGACTATGTCCTCAGTGGTGGTGAGCTGGCTGCTATGGTAATGATGGATGCAATCATCCGCTTGATACCCGGTGCCCTCGGGCACACTCAGTCGGTGGTTGAAGATTCTTTTTCCACAGGCCTGCTGGATTGCCCTCACTACACCCGGCCCGAAGTGTACCGGGGGGAGGTGGTGCCTGAAGTGTTGCTTTCGGGCAACCATGAGAAAATACGCCGCTGGCGCCTCAAACAGGCCCTGGCACGCACACAACAGCGCCGACCCGATCTTCTGGAGGGGTTGGAGCTGAGTGAGGAACAGAAGCAATTGCTGGCAGAAATCCGGCGGGAGCGAAATTCCTGAAAACTTGATGCCGGATTCGCCGGGAGGCGGGAGTAGTTCGGTAAACTAGCTGAGAAGCTACACAAACCCTGTTTGGGAGCAATCCAAATGACCAACAAAATTATCCAGCAATTGGAGCAAGAGCAGCTAAAGAGCGAGGTGCCTCCTTTCGCACCCGGTGATACCGTTATCGTTCAGGTGAAAGTAAAAGAGGGGAACCGCGAGCGCTTGCAGGCGTTTGAGGGGGTGGTGATCGGTAAGCGTAATCGCGGCCTGAACTCCTCATTCACCGTGCGTAAAATCTCCCACGGTGTTGGTGTAGAGCGTACTTTCCAGACCCATAGTCCACTGGTTGACAGCATTAAGGTAAAACGCCGTGGTGATGTGCGCCAGGCCAAACTGTACTACCTGCGCAGCCTGACTGGTAAAGCGGCGCGGATTAAAGAGAAGCTCAATTAAGCACTTTTGTAAGCGCAGTATTAAGCCGGGGCGCCTTGCCCCGGCTGCATTTCCGTCTTGTTAGGCAGCCGGGTTAAGCCCTTCCCGGTGCACATTTTTGTCTCTCCACTCTCCAAAATACGCACCGTAGCAACCAGTTGCGCCATATTTTATGGGAGGGCAATCCGTAGCCTATGGATTTCTATTTGATTGCCGGGTGTATACAGCTGAGAAAACCTACCAAAGTACCGGTTTAATGATTGCCAGGTAGAAGATGAGCGCTATCTGCGCGAGCGCCAACAGGGCGGCCATGATACGGGTACGCCGGGAAAGCGTTGGACGCAGGGCCATGAAGCCTGCAACGATATAGCCTAATACCAACACCAATTTCGCTGCAAGCCAGTGGTATAAAACCGGATTCCAATTCCCGAGAATCGCCAGGGTAATGGCTGCCGACAGCAATAAAGTATCATTGATATGGGGCGCCAGGCGTAATGGCGTTTGCCGCCAGTGGTTTTTTTTGCCGAAATCCAACCCTACTCTCAGGAGAAATAGAAAGAGACTGATCACTGCAGTAGTGATATGGACCTGTTTAACCAGTGTATAGCTGAGCATCGGGCAGTTTTCTTTGCTTTGTAAGTATTGGATTGCCGGGCAGGAGGTTTTCGGCAGGAAAGTCAAATTACTGCCGGCGGCCTATCTTAAGGATTCCCCTCTGGTTAAAGCAATAGTATTCGCGGAAATTTCCTTGTCTGGAAATTTGTAAAAGAGTGCTGTTTATAGACGCTGAGGGAAGGTTGGGGTAGAGAGAAGTCGGGAGAGTAAAGCAAATCGGGGCATACCTGTTTTTCTCACACAATGACCGAACGGAGCTGCAGGGCCTGCCGGGTTTGCTCTTGAAAATACTGCCTCGCTTGCACGGGGTTATTTGTAGCTCAGGGGGCTATGGTGGCAAGCTTCCGTGCCAAACTGGTCCGGCAACCAGGCAGATTGCCGGGCATTAACTGTATATGGAGAAAACCCCCTCGTATGCAGAGGTTTAAGGCATATGTGTATTTACATGTGCAAACCGCTTGTGCTTCCAGGCGGACATCTTTGTGGCCGTCCAGGTTGCCCAGTTACTGATTGAAGGTATCCATACCCCCTGGGTGGCCAGAGCGGTGCCAAAGCCCATTTTGTGTACAATCATATGGCTGGAACTTATGCAGTTCTCGTATCGTGTTCTGCCGGGGATATTGGGCCAGACCTCGTGGTACTGGGTGTTGTCGGCATTTTCCAGTTCATCTTGTATTTGTTTGTATTTTATTACATCCTCTGCAGTGCATTTTGTATAATAAACGTCCGTGTTTGCATTCTGGGTGTTTCTGGCCCAGTTGGTCCTGCCTATTGGGCCCCCATAAAAAACCCAGCCTTCATCACTCATCCCTGTCATGGTGATGTTGCCATTCTCAATCATAAAAGTGGTTGCATGGCCATCTTCCACCAGTTTCCCTAAAAGTTTGGTAATGCCGGATGGAGAAATGGAAACGCCTTTGGCAAGGCCGGACCAACTAATGATTGAGTAGGCAACGCCAAAAACGGGTGAATCTACTTCCAGCTGATTGAGTAATTGTCGTCCAGTTGGCATCAGTGAAGCCCTCCATGAATCCATCTTTTGTATTGACGCTGAATTTCAGGTTGTACCTGTTCAAAGAAATACACCACATAAGGTTTTGCTACATAGCTGTATCCCGTCATCCTGGCGATTGTGTAAAACCTCCTATAGGTGATTGTTAAATCAGATATAGTTGGTTTGACGGGTTGCTATTGCTCTCTCTTACAAAGTTGACCATTGCCTGCCGCCGGTTCCGGTTTCAGAAACCTTTCGTGGTTGATTTCCCGGCACTGCCTAGATCACTTTGTACCTTATATCGCTTTGAAGAACTTTTTACAATCGAGCAGAGAAAGTGATTTTAGTTTCTCGATGCAATAGCCAAAATGTACCGATTAAAAAGGGAAAAACACCGTAAAAGTTGACTTGGCAATACAGCTCCTGGCCTGTGCCAGATGTTGCATGGAAGGGCCCTGATCCTGGCGGTCATACTTGTTGGGTCATCAATGAAAGTGGATGGGGGGGATAGGGCGCAGGAATGAATGGGCGGGAGTGGCGACAGAAGACAGGCAGGGCCTGAATTGCCCTTATATTGTCACATCATCGCCACATTTATTGTTTATCCGATATCCGCACGATTTACATAATCTCATTTATCTTTTAGAATGTCTCATAAATTGAATTTAATCGAGTATAGGGCTGTTTTCTACCGTTGACTCTAAAAGCAAACAGCTGGATATCCTATCGATGATATGAGGCTGTTCATGTCTTAATACTCATGCCTGAAGTATTCTGTAAGTTAGGGCAGTTGCAGCTAACTGCTCAGAAATTTCTTGTTTTTAATGGATGCAGAGTAAAAGCCTGATAAAGCACAAGTGTGCGATTGGTAATATTGTTGCATCTAACCCAAAACTTTAGTTGGTTTGTTATTGATTGATGTTGCCGGATATGGCAAAAAAGGATTGGGAGCGGCAAGGGGGCGACGCAGTATCCCTGGCTCCCCACTCTGGGTTAGCATTGGCAGGCTCGCTGGGAATATTGGCTTTTAAATTGATTGTAAACTACGTTAGGGCCTAGTGTTGACTGTAAAGAAACGTTTAATCTCGATGTTTGCTCGCTGGTATACCAGTGACAAAAGAAGAGCAAAGATCTATCGGCGGGCTGAAAAAAAATTGCTGAAGCGCCGCAAGCAGGGCCATGGAGATTGCTATCTTCGTGCCGATGATCCATATTCCTATTTGTTGAGCCAGGTACTTCCCCAGTTTTGTGAGAAATACGCTTGTGAACTCCGTCCAATTATTGTTACTCACCTAGAAGATAGCTGTTATCCAGAACGCCAATTACTGGCTGATTATGCCTTAGAGGATTGCCAGCGTTTAGCGCGCGCCTATAATCTGGAGCCGCCGGTAAAGCGTAGCAGCCTCTCCGAGAAGGCAAGCCTGGTATTGTGTGAGGCGGCACAAGGCTCTCATCCATGGAAAGCCATTGCCGCGATTTTTAAATCCTTGTGGGTAGC
Source organism: Microbulbifer jejuensis (assembly GCF_047289955.1). NCBI lineage: Bacteria > Pseudomonadati > Pseudomonadota > Gammaproteobacteria > Cellvibrionales > Microbulbiferaceae > Microbulbifer > Microbulbifer jejuensis. Next base: position 77,515 of record NZ_JBLBUB010000006.1, on the reverse strand, counting down.
ACATACAGCCATTCCTGGTATTCAAAGTGCAAATATCCCGATATTACAACAACAGCTCACTGACAATAACACGGTTATGATAAAACGTGGCCACTACCTAACCGCTATGATTGAGTATGCTGGTGAAAAATACTGGGGGATCGATAGGCTTCATTACCTGGAACGACGCTTAACCGATGGAGAACTTTTATTTCCAAGTCCTGATCAAAACAATTTTACAGGGACAGCGGACTCTGGAAAAGGTAAAGTCCTTAGCTGTTATTTCTCTTTTCGAAGCCCCTATTCATATATCTTATTAACCAGATTGTTTGCCCTGGCAGATCACTACCAATGTGAATTGGAACTTAAACCCATACTGCCTATGGTGATGAGAGGATTATCGGTCCCCACCTCCAAGCGATTATATATTTTGCTAGATGCCAAGCGTGAAGCTAACCGTCATGATATCCCCTTCGGCTATATTTCCGATCCCCTGGGCAAAGGTGTAGAAAATGCCCTGGCTCTTTTTTATGTTGCCAAAAATATGGGTAAGGAGCGTGAGTATGTGCTCGCCATGACCAAAGCAAGCTGGTCAAAAGCAATTGATATTTCCAATCTGAAAAACCTGCGGTCATTGTGTCATGAATTAGCACTTGATTGGCCAAGCTGTGAAAGTGCATTAATGAGTGAAAACTGGCGTGATTTTGCCGAGATGAACCGTCAGGAGATCTACGAGTACGGGCTCTGGGGCGTGCCAGCCATGATCATTGACTCCCTGGTTGTTTGGGGGCAGGACAGATTATGGATGGTAGATCAACATCTAAGTCGGGGGCAGTAATTTCCCGTGCCTGAGTTACGGATAAATTGGCAGTGTTCAAAATCTTAACCCATCTCTTTACGGTACCCAAACACAGATAAGCCCCAGCGTGTATCGAGCGCAAACGCTTCTGCAGGCTTTATAAAGTTCGCGCACAAACTACCCAAAACAATAGCCATCGCAAATGATAAACTATTGTTGCCGCCTGGTAGTACTATCCGATTCGAGCCCGAGTACCTGATCCACATGCTCGCGAAAATAGAGGTCAAAACCATGACGAGATGCCAGCCACCAGTATAGGTACCCAGGCTTGCTTTTTACTAACCTTGAGTACCAGGTATTGAAGCTTATCCAATAACGGTCGGCCACAACACCGGTATCATAATTCAAAAATGCGGTCTCCCATGCCGTCATCCGCCATGTCGTGAAGATAAGGAATCTCTCTAGTTCCAAAGGAGAGAGGGAGGTTGGGTCCTGCTCCCCGCGAAAGACGATATCGGCCAGTTCATCGCTAGAAGCCAGCAGTTCAGCGTTTTCTCGCCCGTAGGTAACCAGATTAAGATTCAGTGTTGCTTGTGTCGCAAGAGTGCTCTGGCGGATTTCAAGTATCAGAAAACCCAGACCGAGTATAACGCCGATATTGGCGGCAATCGTAAAAAACCAGTTAAGGCGATCTGATGCCATTTGGATTCCATTGACAGAGTTGCTGCGGCCGGTCGAAAAGGGAGACAAATTGCGCTAGCGGTTCGGCGCCCCTTTCCGGCGTCAATAAATATCTGCACATCCCCTACCCGAAAATAACCCTCTCTAGGGTATATTTTTTCGAATAGACCGTGTCATCTAAAATCTAGATATTGATTCGGCGATCAATGTTAAGCGGCAGGGTATAGTGTAACTGAAGGCGGAGGAAGTGTTCGTTTATTGGTGGAGGAAAGCGTAAATCCGGAAACCGCTGGTCGTTGTCTGAAAAGTGAGAAGCCCGCCCAAGAGGGCGGGGTGCCGTTACGCAGCTTCTTGATTGTCTTTATCTGACGGTTGATGCCGCTTGGCTCGATGCTCAAGGTAATTCGCCCCGGAGCCAACCCCCTCTATGATATCCGGGATGCTTGCAAGTACGTTTAATGTGCCAAACAGCATCAGCCCGTGGTGGGCGCCGAAGTTCATGTTTGTAAGGTCACTATGCAGGCTTTCATAGGCCTCAGCAAAGCCGCTACCAAAGAGCAACAGGCCAACACATAAATTGGTTAGGGGGTGTTCTACGAAATTGCGAATTGCACTCGAAGCTTTCAAAATGGGTCCTCACTACTGCGCGGGTGCTGCATCAATGTTCCCGTGTATAGGGTGCCCTCAATGGCGTCACCTTGACATACTCCCAATGCCTCAGGGTAGAGGGTCTGTGAAATAGAGAGCATTCTGGTGACTATTCTCCTGAATGATATTCCATGAGTGACAACAGACCATTATTTAATAGGCCAGTTCCCTGTATATCTTGGCTTTCTATTATATATATAATTTCATGATAATTGTTAATTTCAATTGCCCTATTGTCCATAGCAAATGCACAATGGCTATGTCCTTGTAGGGTGGGGTTTTTTATTTGACGCGTTAGTCAAAAATCACACTCACCGTGAACCAAAGTTAAAGCTGGGCTTGCAACCCTTCCTAAGAATGCGTCTCTGGATCGTGATCCGAGAAACTTTTGTGGCATTTAGGCTGATTTAGCCAGCGGATACTGTTTTTTGTGGTCAGGTAAAACCTGGCGGCACACCCTCAGCGATAACCTGAATGCGTGGATTGGAGAGCGTGACAAATTGTGCTTAGCGCCAGTTGCTTTGACCCATGGGTTCTGGGAAACGGTGTCATACAGTACCTTGGGCGAGAATCGGTACGTCGGATGGTACAATTGGAAAGGCAGGCAGTCTGGTCCGCCTGACTCATTCCAGGTGCTACGCGGTGAGTAAAAGTTGAATCCAGGCCTCCTGCCAGTTTGTGCCATGTTGTTTCCACCAGAAGCCTGGATATCAAATTCATGGTTGAATCCGTGTTCCTTAAAATTGCTATTGACGCACAGCTCAGGAAAGTGCGCTTAGACCCAGACACCCTTGCCCATAATGGCCACCTCCGCTATTTTGTAACCCACTTAGTTGTCAATGACTAAAATGAAAACCACCCAGTAATCGATCAGCCAATAAGTAGTGGGCTAAAACTATCTAAAAATGAAAACTGTGAAATTATGCGATTGCTTGGCAGAGATTGTTAAATCACCCGGCAGTCAAGAAGGGAGTCTGGAATCTGAAATGTTGTTGCCGGTTTGTGGTGCTGCTGGTTTTCAAAGGCCTCGCCAGCCCACCCACTGCCGGTGGTGCCGGGGTAGAGCTAGCGGTGTTGAGAAAAAGGTTTGCAGTTGGGCGCCCGCCGTGCACTGGATGTGCGTTAACTGTTGGTTGAAGAAGCTCCCAGGCGCGCGTTTTGACGGGCCCATAGCCAGTGATCGAACGACCAGCGTCCGGCACCCGTGATAAAGAGAAACATGAGGCTTAGCAGCATCACCATATCCGCCCTGGCTTCGTGCTGAGCACTCCAGAAACCGTAGCGGCCCATTTCGGATACGTGAAAGATCCACCAGTCGTGTCCCAGTAGAATAGGCAGCTTGGTGGAAAGCAGCGCAACACACATGGTGATAATCAGCGGGATCGTCGCTAAACGCGTGCCAATGCCAAAAATGATCATCAAGCCGCACAGAATTTCAACCACACCCACAAAGGGGCCGAAAAACCCGGGCAACGGAATGCCGATTCCCGTAAAGCGTCCGGCCCCGAGAATATCGGCGAACAGCAGCTTTTGCAGGCCTTCTGGGAAGAACACCGCGAGGCCCACCGCCAGCCGAATGAAGATGGTGGCACTGGCGCAAGCCCTGGCCTCATGCCCACCGAAAAAAACAGAGTTCACTGTGTCTCCTTCCGCGAAGGTGCGTACAGCTCGAAAACCGGCTGATTATTCATAAAAGGGACGGATTCCGCCACATGGCAAGCCAAACAGGCGGCCCTCGCCCTGGCAAACCCCGTCCAGGCCCTGGCTGGATCTTTTGATTGAAAGTCCCGGTCCACGGTTTCCCAAGTGCTGCCGAGTAATATAGCATCCGCATTGGCCTTGCGTGCCGGGCGCTTCAGATACCCATTTTGTATGGTGGTACGAATTTTGCTCCAATGGTAGCTGGCAAGGGCAAAGTTATCGCGCCTCAATGCTTCATAGATGGATTCAAAGCGCTCACCCACCTCCCACATCGGCTGGTCAAATCCCCGCAGATAGCGCTGCAGTCTGGTGAAACGAGTCGAATTGCTTTCTGCATCTGTCAGCCAATGGGTCGTAGCCTGCTTTTCTTTTCCCGGCTGGGCTACGCCAATCCCCACGGCGGCCATCAGAAAAATGCTGCCGATCCAGGTTTTTATAAGGATTCCCGCTTTCATCAGGCATTTCTCCACAACAATATCGAATTTCGATAAAATACCAAACTCCCCATATTGGTTCAATCGCAAATTGTCGCTTTGGACTCCAGTTACAAGCTGTGAAAGGCCTCTCGAAAAGCCTGGAAAAGACAGGTTGCCGTCACGCTTGTGGATTCTGCCCGGAAGTAAGCATAAGCAGAGGGTCCCATGACTATTCCCGATGCTTCCGGTAAGGTCCGGCTACCGGTAGCCTAACGGGCATCCAGTTGAACTCGGTACCAGTGGATGCCGGCGCGAGCCCTTTGGGGGGTAGAGCTTGCAGGCTTTTGTACCAGCAACCTTCCCAGGGTGGCCATATGAGGCTGCCTGGGGACAAAAAATGACAAAGAAGCAAAAATGACAGACAAGGATCTCTACGGTGGCCTGATCCGCCTGCACATTCTGTATCATGCAGCCATAGAGCCTGTATTTGGGCTTGGAATCATGGAGGAGTTACAGCGGCATGGCTACGATATTAGTGCCGGCACCCTTTACCCGATGCTGCATGGGCTGGAAAGAAAAGGCTATCTGATTTCCAGCCGAGAGAGTGGTGGGCGCAGCCCGAGACGCGTTTACACCATTACCGGCAAGGGTCGTAGTGCACTAAACGATGCCAAGATCAAAGTCAGGGAATTGTTTGGTGAACTTATTCGGGGGTGCTGAGGCTATACTGGCGATTAGCCACCCGCCAGACCGGCAGAGAGCAGGGCTTGGCCGGTTGTCGCTGCAAACAGCGTGACGCAGCTCACCCCATTGCCCAAAAAAGTATTGCGATCCTCCTCCCTCGCCGCCAGGATTGCCGCATCTTCGGCAATTGCATCGAAAAATGCCCAGTCGCACTCCATTTGCCGGTAGGCCAAACAATTTTCCCGTGTCTGGCAAAGCCACTGGGTGAACCAATACTGTTCTTGTTCGTTCATATCGCCTGAACGCAGCTCGTTGAACCAGTAGGTGGCGGCCGCACGCTGTGTTTTGTGATCGGAATGGGTTTGCAATGTCATGTTTCGTCCTCCATAACCTGTCTTATCCGCACCAGTGCGCGGTGAATAAGCTCCTTTACAGACTCCTTGGAAATATTCATCTGTTCGGCAATATCCTGATACGTCATATCCTCGAACCGATGAAACTGAAAAGCGGCCCGTGCCCGTGGCGGTAGGCCGACAATCGCCTTGACTACACGACGATACTCCTGCATACCGATAACGGCCCGCTCGGGAGAAATAACGTCGGGTATCTCGAATTCGTATTCAAGTGCATCTTGGAAGGTACGGGATCTGGATTTCTGATGTCGGCTTCGGCTAATCAATAGATTTCTGGCAACGGTAAAGATGTAGCTTTGTGGGTTGTGGATCTCCGTTTCCTGTTGCCTTACCTGCAAGTGCAGTTGGAAGAAAACCTCCTGTACCAGATCGTCAATATCGGCATTGTTTACCCGTGGTGCGAAATAGCGCCGCAGACCGGAGCCGTACTCATTCATCCATGTGGAAATAACTCTTTCGCAGTGGTTAATCATATAAAAACCGGATGAGTGAGTCGAGTTAACATGGGGGTATCAGCCTGCATGAAAACAGAGCCCTTAATCATAGAAATGACCTGGTGGTTTTTTCTTTCTAGAAATCTGTGTCTGATCTTGAACAAATTAATTCCATTTTTATTGAGGGCTAATACTAGCCCAGTGCTCGAATATGACTTCCAAAAGTGGGTTCCCTGGCATGAAATGTGAGCGCAGTCTTACGAGGCTGCTTGGTTGTTCACTAAATTTTATCGGAATGAAGTAGATTGCAGCTCTGGTATTAAATTTATTGAGCGATTAGTATTCCAGGAAAAAAGAATTCAATGTATTGGGTAGTGCCAAATTTAAGTCACCAGTTGAGTAAATTTATTCTAAATTGCGTTTTGGAGCCTTTTCCCTTTTTTTATTTTTCGCTGTATTTCCAGCATCTAATCATGCAGCCTGCTTGAACACAGATAAAGTCTGGGAGAAGCTTATTTCATTGAGTGGCTACAATGTCCTGCCTAGCCCAGGCGGCATTCAAAAGTCAAGGAAAGTATGCAAAAATTTCAGTAATGACTTTGTGCTCTACATACCGATTGCATTTTTATCAATTCCCCTCTCGAAAATGACCGTGTCAGGATAACCCCAATCGAGAATTTAATAAACGATTGTCACTACTACAATGATGAAATAAGTGCCATAATTATTTCTTTTGCAAAAAAAATATTTGTAATTTTTTCCGTTAAGAAAGGTGTTTGTGCGGATACAGTTAACCAATTATGAAGAAAAATTTATAATGACCAGTAGGTCTTTACCCTGTTTGTCAATGACCGTTTGGTTTTGCAGTTTTTCTTTCTCTTTTAGCAGCAGTGCCTTCCGCAAGAAAATAGTCGTCTCTGTATTGCATTCACCTGTTAAGTGGCCTGGCAGTTGTTTTTTAAACCGACAATCCAGACTACCCAGTGGAGAGGTGAGTACGCTTGGATGATGAGGCAGGCAGAGGACAAAATACTGGAGTTTCCTGTAGTGGTGGTTTAAAGCTGCCGTTATTGACAACTTTATCAGGCAACACCTTAGGAGAGGCGAGCAGTCTATGGCAGGATGTTGCTGTGGTGCGCCAAAATATGCGGCCTGTCATCCGTTTGGCTGGACAAGAAATTTCTTTTTTCTAAAATCAGTTCGGCAAATCTCCCTATAGATTAGTACCTGAGCAGTCCTTGACGGCTTGTTACCATCATTACAACTTCTGTCTACTAGTAAAGCAGGAGGGAAGAATACCCCTCTCCCAGGATCGTATGAGGCATGGATGCCGATTACGAGCGTACAAGGATGTATTCACAGTGTGTCCTGGGAGAGGGGTATTCTTTCCTTCCGACCCGGTAGTAAGTACCAAAATATTCAGCAATTTCCGGTGCCTGGCAGTTACACGAAGTAATCAACACATTTCAACTTCATAAAACCGGTGACTCTTTTGGGCAGGGCGGCAAAGAATAAATTTATTAATGGATAAGTGTCTCTAATTTGAGGGCAGGTTCGTAAGCACACTCAACCCTTGTACCTCCCGTGCAGTGTACATTCTCTGATCAGGTTGCCAGCCAGCCGTTCGCCTCGAGTAGAGGCCAATGATTACAAACAGGTAAACTCAGTTCCGTGATACCCAAATACCTTCAGATACTCAATAGTATTTGGCGTAATTTTCATTTACCGGATAAACCTTTGGCAGCCTGGTACTCTTTCTATTTTCCCGCAGATAACTCCCGTACTTCCAATATTCTCGTTATGTATGGATGTGCGAGAGGTACGGACTATAGAGTCAAGCGGATCAGACACTTATTCATAAAAAAATTGCTAAAAAAGCAGGATTGATCCCCCCGATAACGTAGTTTTTTACGTCATTGTAGTAGGAAGGTCGCTCCAGCTTCCTGTGTATGACGTATTCATTTATACGATCGTACCAAATTGTTTGCCTCTCTTATCGGGATGTAGGGAGAACTTCCCGCCCGTGCCGGAACTATATCCGGAGAAGTCAACGGTACGGGTCACTGGAGCAATGGAGAATAGTACCGCCGTCCGCAGGTCGGTTTAACCTGTGAGTATTGGCAATGTCTTTTGGGTCTGCCACCACTTTACAGTTGATAATCCAGCGGGTAAGGGAAGAGCATTTTTTTGAGTGGATAGTAAAAATCTATGGCTCTTTATGGATTCCAGGGAGTTAGCTCAGCAGTAAATTAAGCAAACCTGAAATAGCAGCCTTTCCTCTGATTTTGATATTGTGCAGACACTCAAAAAGACTAAGATACAGAGGAAGTCTCTATTGCGATATCTTTCGATGGGGGTGTTACCGAGTGATCTTGCCCACCAGCAACGGACACGCCATTAAGCAGCTTGCTGTGCCTCAAACGCTTCTGGGCTGAGGTAGCCGTTGGCGCTGTGAAGGCGGGTTCGATTGTAATCCACTTCTATGTATTCAAACACCGTTTCACGCATCGCCAGTCTTGTTGGAAAGCGTTCGCCATGAATCGATTCTACTTTTAGTGAGTGGAAAAATGTTTCTGCGCAAGCGTTGTCGTAGCAGTTTCCCTTCGCGCTCATGCTACATTCCAGATTATGCGCTTTGATCGGCGACTGATAATCTCGGGAGCAGTATTGGCTCCCCCGATCAGAGTGCACGATAACTCCCCTAGGCATTTTTCGTCGCCTCAGGGCCATACGCAAAGCATCACAGACCAGTGTGGCCGTCATTCGCTCTGACATCGCCCAGCCGACAACCAGGCGGCTGTAGAGATCTATCACTACAGCCAGGTATAGCCAGCCTTCTTCTGTCCATAAATAGGTGATGTCCCCAACCCATTTCTGATTCGCCGCCGTAGCATTGAAGTTCTGCTTCAGTAGATTGGAAGCCACCGGCAGATTGTGTTTCGAGGAGGTAGTGGCCTTATACTTCTTGGCTGCCTTAGCCCGCAGCCCCTGCCGCCACATGCTGGCAGCAACTGTCTTACGGTTATACACATTACCTCGGCTTGCCAGTTCCTTTGTCAGCCGCGGAGCGCCACTGCGTTTTTTGCTGGCCGTAAAACACTCCTGTACCTGGCGATCCAGCTGGTCCCGATGTTGCTGTTGCTTGGAACAGAGTGTTCCTCTGGCTACCCAGTCGTAGAAGCCGCTGCGGGATACGTTCAAAACCCGCACCATTGCCTTGACGCTGAACTCTTGCCTGTGTTCTTGCATGAAGGCGTACCTCATTTCAGGCTCTTTGCAAAGTACGCCTTGACCGTTAGACTTTTTTTCGGCGCCGCATGAAACGTTTCTCGGACTTTACTCCATGCGGAAGTACGTTCTTGTGTCCGTTCT
>NZ_JBLBUB010000006.1:0-68378 GCF_047289955.1 Microbulbifer jejuensis | reverse complement strand
CATGAAGGCGTATCTCATTTCAGGCTCTTTGCAAAGTACGCCGCGGCTTTTTTTAAGATTGCCAGTTCCTCTGCCTGCTCCGCCAGCTGCCGTTTCAGCCGGGCATTCTCAGCCGCTAGCTGTTTCTCGGCATCTCCTCGATCCTGGTGTAATCTAGCCTTACTCCGCCAGCCGTAGATCTGGGAGGCATGCAGGCCGAGCTGTTTGGCTGCAGCGCTTACGCCCACCTTAGCCGCCAGCGCCTCTGACCGGTACTCCTCGGAGTATTGCTTGCGAGTGGTTTTGGTTGATTTCTTTGGTCTTGCCATGGGTCACCTCTGTCGCGTAGTTTATCGCTTAAGAGAGTGTCCGTCGTTGGTGGGCAAGATCAGAGATCGCAACAAAGGCCAGAAGCCCTTCATAGTATTCGCATGAACTATCCATTACATTTTTTGGTGTTTCAAAGCTAAATATTTTCCTTGGCCGTTTATTTAAATTCCTGGGGTAAAGTTATAAGCGCATATCTTATTGTGGACCATTTTGGTGAGCTATTTTACCTCCAGTTGATACTCAGTAAAGTTATTGTCATACATCTCAGTTTTTCGTATATTTTTTGCAAACTTGCCCAAGAATTTGTAGCCAGGGCGGGTATGTAATAAATGTATAAAAATCTCTTTATGGCCCAGTTCTTTTGCCCACCCCATTACATCCTGAAACACTGTCTTACCTAACCCCCAGAATTGATCATTAATTACCATTGCAATTGCGTATTTATCACATTCCAGTTGAATGCCACACCAGCCCACCAAGGAGCCTTCAAGAATAATTGCTCTAACTCTGCAGCCAGAGGTGCTATCTATCTCTACTTTGGAATCCATCCAAAGTTTCAAGGTCTCAGTTGTAAACAGTGCATGATCAACCAAGTGTTTTCTTACTCTTTCGCGATTGAGTGCTGGTAAAAAATCACTTGGGTTGACTTCATCAAATTTTAGGTATCTTACTGCCTTCATGTTGTTACCGGATTATTAGTGGCATCTCTATTGCAATGTATCTAATGTACCAAAAAGAGTAATATTTGCTGTCTGAATTTATTCCATTATGAGGTAATAGGATTATGAGTATTTACAAAATACCCAGAACTATAGAAATTATTTAGCACAAATTTATAGGATATTGCGCCCTGGAATTTCTTTTAACAATCTAAAACCTCGATTGCGTCTGACTGCAGAAATGGTCGAATAGGGAGGAAAGGTTTGTTGTAAATTCGAAGTGTTTATAATTCCTAAAGCCATCTGCGCACACTATTTTTGTAATTTATGAATTCTTGAGTAAAAATTTGTTGTAAGATTTTTTCTTCGGGTATAATTTGGAAGAGTGTTAAATAGACTATAAATATTGGCACCAATATTGCACTGTAAGCAGAATTCAAAAAAATAGAAAATCCTATAAGAAAAAAAGAAAATCCTACGTACATAGGGTTTCTTGTGTATCGATATATTCCATTCGTCACAAGAATTTCTGATTTTTTTGGATTTCTTGGATCTACGGTTGTCTTTGCTGCTCTAAAGTGCATAACGCCTGACAGAGATATAAGCGCTGATACTACACCTATAAAAACAAATAGAACTAATCTTGTAGTGTATTCAAATCCAATTTTAGGTGAATATCTACCTAACACCCACATGAACAAAAGAAAGGAAAGCACTAAAATAACTGGAGGAATTTTCAACTCAAGAAATTTCATATTGTCTTTTTCTTTAGGGGTGTATAGGCAATGTTATAAAAAGAAAGGGCTTGTAGCCAGGGCGTTGCTAAATGTATTGTCATTATTAACAATTCCCAAATAGGATCTATTGCTTTTCAACCCCCCCCTTTAACAATCTCATATTTCTTTCAGGGTGGAAAGCATAACACGGATTCAACCTGGAAGTGCATACTATTTATGCAGTTTGTGCTGCCAAGTAATTATTCACTAAATCTTCCGGTGTTTAAAAGCCTAATGTTTTCCTTGGGTGGTTATTTAAATCGCACACTCCTGCATCAACTCCCCCCTGAGTTATTTTTTCAAAGTCCGTGCTCTTGGGCCAATATTGGAGCAACAGGTCATTCGTATTCTCGTTCACCTCTTGGTGAACTTTGATATTCAGCTTTTCGGCTCCCATAATTCAACCGGATTACCTTCCGGGTCATGAATCCTGGCAAATTTACCGTTGGGGTATTCCTCTGCATCTATAGCGACTTCGATACCTGCCCGGCGAAGCTGATCTGCCATTTTAGACAAGTCGTTCACGCGAAAATTAATCATCCAGCTTTGAGATTCCTTGCCAAAATAGGTTGTATTATTTTTGAACGGTGCAAATACAGTTGGCCCGCCCTCTTGTACCCAGGGCAATTGACTATATTCTGCCGGAACGGGGTTTACACCTAAGTGCTTCTCGTACCACTTTGCAAGTTTCTCAGGATTACCCGCGCGAAAAAATATACCGCCAATCCCATTAACTTTCTCCATTTTTATTCCCTGCTTGATTTATAGGTAAAATAGCAATCTGCTATCAAAACCCGGCGTCCAATGAGCTGTATTCTATCGAAACTTATGTTTAGGTGGTAAGGGGCTTCTATAATTTTCAATAATTAAAAATATTCCAGTATTGCCATCTTGCAACAGAATGGGTATTGCGTACTCCCTCATATACATTGGCAGCCCATCTATTCGAGAAAATTCTTCTTGCATTCATGGCTCTATCTTTTTATTCCCTGTTATGCCCTCTCTGTCTTTTGTAGTCACAGCGCTATACAAAATACTAACCAGTGTGTTTGGCGCGAAAAACTCTTTTATAGACTAATTCTGGTAACTGGCGTTTCCCGTGGATCCTTGACCTTTTGTTACCGCTAAGGTTAAGCGTGGTGCCTCTCTTACCCTCTACCTTTTTGGGAATTCACAACCACAATGGATTACAAGCTCAAGTGGTCTGGCACCCATTTGTAATAAATCGTTAAAAAATAACAAATGGTATCTGCCTTACAGTAGGAATATTTGTGCCTTAGTAGTAAAAATAATTTCATCATCGATTTGGGTAGATTTTGACTTCTGGTGATCGTACCAGGTCTATGGTTTTTCTTTCCATAGGTAGGGCATTCTTTCTGTTTGTGTCGGCAATATGTTCGGGGTAACCGCGTTACCGATTGCGTAAGTAAATACATACTTACTTTTAGTGCTGCCATTTGTTATTAACCCTACCTCGTCTTTCAAGAGAAATAACTTTCTGAGAAAGTAAAAATTTCTTTTTCGGCGGCTAAAAATAACGGACTGCAAAGTCAAACTCGTGTGGCGCCTGTTAATACTAGAAATCGCTAAAAATCAGCAACTTCAATCCCCCCGACACCGTTGTTTTTGCGTCTTTCCTTGGGAAGAATCTCCCGCTCCCAGGCTCGTGCAGTACCGGGTATTTGCTAACGAGCGTATCGGGGCTGTGCGCAGCCTGTCTCGGGTGCCGGGTATTCTTCCCACCCGTGCCGGCAATACTCGGTGATACCAGCAGTGCCAGGTTAATGTGGTACAGGGAAGTGCCGCCGCCGGCTGCGGGTTGGTTGAAGCTGAGCATATCGGCGAGCCTGCGTGGTTACGCTGGTATCTGAACGGTGGCAATCCAGCAGGTGAGGGAAGCGCGGTTTGATTGTCGGGTTAGTAGCCAAAAATAATCGAAAACAGAAAAAGTACAGAGAGAAAGAGGAATCAAGATGTTGGATTTTCGCAAGCCGCAAAAAAAGCGGATCGCACAGGCGATTCGCCAGGCGCAGCCAATCAATCCTACCGCCCCCCTGTGGTGTAGCGCTGCGATGGCCTGCCTGGCAATAACGGCCACGCCCGCCATCGCCCAGAATGACGGAGAGGCCGATAGCAAAGCGATTGAAGAAATCACCGTTACCGCACAGAAGATTGAGGAGAGTATTCAGGACGTACCCATCGCTGTATCTGCCATTTCCGGCGATACCATGGGCGACCTGAAGGTGGAGCGCGGCGACGAGCTGGTGCGCGCGGTGCCCAATGTGAATTTCTCCAAGGCCAACTTCAGTACCTACAATTTTGCCATCCGCGGTGTGGGTACCAAGGCCATCTCTGCCAGTACCGATCCGGCAGTGGCGGTAAGTTTTAACAATGCGCCCATGATCCGCAACCGCCTCTATGAGCAGGAATTTTTCGATGTGCAGCGGGTGGAGGTGCTGCGCGGGCCACAAGGTACCCTGTATGGCCGCAACGCCACCGCAGGGGTAGTGAATATGCTGCCACAGATGCCGACGCCGGAGTTTGAATCCAATATCAAGGGAGAAGTGGGCAGTTATAATACCCGCCGTACCAGTGCGATGCTGAATGTGCCCCTGGGGGACACCCTGGCCATGCGCTTTTCCGGTGCTATGACCCAGCGGGACGGCTATGACTACAATGCCTTTACCGATAATGATGTTAATGACCGGGATCTTTACTCCACCCGCGTTATTTTGCAGTGGGAGCCCAGTGAAGCTTTTAGTGCCAATCTGATCTGGCAGCACTTCGAGGAGGATGACAATCGCTCCCGCACTGGCAAGCAGCTCTGCAGCCGTGATCCGGGCTTGGCGATGATCGGTGAAACCGATGTGCCTGAAGCATTACAAGATCAGTTTAGCCAGGGCTGTCTGCCAGGCTCTCTCTACGATGAAGGCGCCTTTGGTGCACCCAATGCCAATAGTTTTGCCTTTATTCGTGCACCCAGAACCATTGGTGGGTTTTTGGGGATAAAGAGAGACGAATCTTCCCCTATACCCGAATTCATTACCTTCCTAAAGGATATTGATCCTTATAACAGTGTTCAGCAATCCCGGGATCTGCGGGAGATCAATACCAGCTATGACCCGGTCTTTCGTGCTGAAAACGATGTGGCTCAGTTGAATCTGGAGCTGGCCCTGGGGGATTCGTTACAGCTCTTTGCCCAGTCTACTTATGCCAAGGATGACTACTACAGCTCCCAGGACTACAATCGCTACGTGTCTGATCCAATCTTTAATGATTCCGAGGGCCTTTACGGTTTATTCGCAGGTCCTCGTGGTCCGGGAATCACCCCAGGGGGTGTCTATACGGATCCCCAGTTGGGTGCGTCAGACCGTTTGATCGCGGTAGATATCAGCCAGTCGGATAACCGCCAGTGGAGTCACGAGTTGCGCTTGCAGTCCAGCTTTGATGGGCCGTTTAATTTCTCCCTGGGCGCCAACTACCTGGATTTTGAGTCCCAGGATGACTACTACGTATTTAACAATCTCTTTACCTATATTGCGGAAATAATTTATAACAAAGAGACCCCTCTGGATGGATTTCTTCCTGAACCCGGAACTTGTGAAGAGGATACCCCAGGTGAATGTATCTATGTGGATTATAGTCCGCTGGATCAGTTAAGTGATGATGGCCATAACTACTTTCTTAGCCGCAATCTGGTCAAGACCCGCTCCCGTGCGCTCTTTGGTGAAACCTATTGGCAGATGACGGACGAAGTCAAACTGACTGCCGGCCTGCGGTATACAGAGGACCTTAAAACCGCCACGCCCATTCCCAGCCAGCTGTTACAGGGAACTCAGGTTAGTTTCACAACAGGAGAGGAAACATCAGGCCCTGCCTCTGGCGGCAAGGTACGGCGCGGCTACCCTCAGGGGGAGGATATCGAGCAAGAGTGGCAGGAGTATACCGGCCGGCTGGTACTGGACTGGCGTTCCGAGACCCCCTTTACCGATGAAACCCTGTTCTACGTTTCCTTTGCCCATGGCTATAAAGGTGGCGGCAGCAATCCGCCGCGAGTGGATATAGACCCGGAAGTCGTGCAATACCAGCCGCTGGCCAATACGTTTGACCCGGAGTTTGTTAATGCCTTTGAGTTTGGGGCCAAAAATACCCTGCTGGATGGCAGTCTGAACCTGAACGCCACTGCTTTCTACTATGACTACAAGGATTACCAAGTCTCGCAGATTGTGGATCGTATTTCATTTAATGAAAATTTTGATACCGAAACCTGGGGCCTGGAGCTGGAGAGCGCCTGGCAGCTCACTCCCAACACCCGCATGGATTTCAATCTGGGCTATTTAAAAACCCGTATTGCCGATGGGGAGGAATCCATTGATGTAATGAACCGCACCCAAGGCAATGAAGACTGGGTGTTGGTACGCCCCGGCCTGCAGGTGCCGAGCAACTGTGTTGCGCCACGGCAACTGGTTGAGGATCTTCTGAATTCCAGTCGGGAGTTGTCACCAATTCATCTCAGCCAGCTTTGCGCTGGCACCGCACAGTATGGCAGTTTTACAGGCCCCGATGGGCAAGGAAGGGACCTGGCTGCCCTTTACGGGCTGGATTACACTTTTAATCCCCTGACCGACGCACCAAACTTTGGTCGTGGCTTTGCCGCCGATTTGAGTGGCAATGAGCTGCCCAATGCGCCGCGTTTTACTGCCAACCTGGGTCTGGAGCATGTGATCCAGGTAATGGATTGGGACCTGAAGCTGCGTGCAGACTACTACCGCCAGGGGGAGAGTTATGCGCGGGTATACAATACTGAGTATGACCGCTTGGAAGACTGGAGCAACCTGAATGTATCGGCCACCTTTACGCAGCCGGAATGGGACCTGCAGATGCAGCTCTATATAAAGAATGTATTTGACGATGCACCCATTACCGACTTCTTTACCAATAGCGATGATACCGGCTTAAGTGCCAATGTATTTACCCTGGACCCGAGGATTGTGGGCTTTAGTGTTTATAAGGGGTTCTAAAATACGGGTGGAATTTGGCTAACCACTGTAGGCTGTGGCACAACCCTGCTGCAGCCTTTTTTCTTTACTTTCCTCCTTCTTACCGTCTCTCTATTTAATACGCTGACTGTTAGCTAGCTGGCAACCCTAAATACTTTTTTCTGTCGGGGTTAAGATATTAGCGTCGCTCTAGGACATTTTTTATTCTGAAATACTATGCCTACCTATAGCTTAAAATAACAGTATTGCCCCGACAGTTGATTGGATTGTTGTATTAATACTGTGGACTGCCCACTGAAGGAGAGCAAAGCTACTGGCTATCTGAGGAGAAGTCTCCAGAACTCCTGACAATACATGTGAAGGCTTGCCCGACCCACCCTGTTCCAATAAGTGATTGATGACGAAAACGTATAATAAAAAAGCCACCATCAGAAACTGGTGGTGGCGTTCTTTAGCCGGGTTTTCTATTGATTACACGGCGATTACATAATAAACGACCAATGAAACTAATCGTAATAAATACTTCTAAGGAGTATAGGATACTGCCGGCGTGGTACCAACAATACCGTTAACTACACAGGGGGCAGCACCAGTGGGGTTGGAGGGGATCTCTGCCATATTAAAGGAAATTTCACCAGTAGTTTGATCCAGAGTACCAACCAGATCGCCGAGGCAGTCGCCGGTAATTCCCTGCACATCCACATTCTTTAAGGTGACGACATCGTCGGCCCCACCTTCCAGCTCATAGGGAAAGTTAAAAAAGCCAATACTTCCGCAAAGGCCCAAAGAACCAGTTAATGATAGAGCAACGATTTCGGCACTACCGGCAGCATCGATATTGGCCATACCATTCATACTACACGAAAGCGTAATACCTTTGGATACCTGAAGGGGGGTTGCTGGGTCATTCGCAACAACTATGCCAGTAGTATTGAGGGGCGCCCAGGTCGCTGCATTGGCCAGTCCAGCAAAACCAGTCGCGGCGAGGGTAAGAGATACAGCAGTAAGAAATTTTTTCATGGTAATCATTCTCTCCAAGTTAGTAAGTGCACTACGCGGCACAAAGGAGCGTTGCCTGCGAGTACTGCCCGGCATTGGCTGGGCACCTTGCAGCCTAACTACCCCAGGTGTACGGGGTATGACAGCGTGATTGCAGCGCAGAAAATTGTCGAATTTTTATATAACCACAGTACAAAAAAATCCACTTATATAACTATTGTGACAATCCATTGCTATTTGTACAAAACACGCAATCGTATCCTTGTGCCGTCGCGGAAAAAACACAGGCGTTTTAAGGCATTACCTTTTAATGAAGGAAATTAAACAAGCAGTGGCCTTATCGGTCTGTGAGTTTTCAATAGGGTAAGACGCGCTAAACTACCTGCAGGGGGGATAGCTGCGACAAGTTGGCGTGAATTTTATCTTTTTGCCTGAAAAAGTGGATGCGTGTTCAATTCGGACACCCATTCCGGTTTGACTGATAGTTTCTGGTTTATGATTTTTTCGAAGAGAGGTTTACAGTAGGGTGTGGTGTTGCAGGTTTTTACTGGAGGAATTTTTTACTGGAGTATTTACGGTATCTAATATTCCGTATGCTTTTCTGCATACTAATTTTTAGATTTAGCAGGTGATTACAAGGGTAAGTATTTACTTATGTCAACACTTTCCGCAGTGCACATTGGCTAACGAATACCTATAAAGTCAGGTAAGTTCTTGCAGTTACTTGAGTGCTTTATTAACGTTGCTTCGGTAATTTTTAAACGACTTGCTGGGCTACAAGGAAATAAACTCACTCACAATACACGTTGCCGCTTTGTAGGCGCACTTGAGATCGGCCATAAATGCCTTCTGGTTTTTCGAGGCCACGTACTTCATCGAGTTGCGAATCTGGTGGATGATACAGTGCTGGATTTTGGTCTTGGGATTAATACTCTCAATGGCCTCAGAGAGGTCCTGCAGGCCGTCTATGCGCACTGTACACTGTTTTTTTATTTCTACACCGGAGTGAAAGCTTGTTGAAGACATGAGAGCAATGCTTCTCCAGCGATTTTTTCATATTTTGATATTATCCGCTGGCAACACCCTTCGTTAATGCTGACGGTATTATGGGAGTGCCCATTCTGGGGCTGGAAACTGCCAGATATTTTGCACTGCCATTTGGAAGAGATTGTTGCCAATATCAAGTGCCACAAACTCCTGTCTGCCGATGGCAGCGCCGATAATCTCGCCATGTTTGTTTAATAACACACAATTGAATTTTATATCTCCAGAAGCGGCGTTGAATATTGGATCGACGCTTTGAAAGCGAAGATAGAGATTCCTGGGGTGATTGATACGGAAATGATTACTACCCTGAACAAGATAATCGCCGTCCACGGCAACAGTGCCCGGTGGTACCGTTATCCCCAAAGCCCCACCCCAGGACCCGGTTAAGGTGGAGCTTAACCCCAGTGCCCCAACAAACATCACAAACTGCCGGTCATATACGATGCGGCCGTTCTTTGCGATTTTCCCCTTGTCTCTGGCGCTGATTGGTAAATGGTAGGCCCGGTAGTTATTTCTTGGATCAAATACGGATTCCATCAGCAGGATGTTACCGAAATCCGCAGAGCCGCTGGTTAAATCGATACCATAGCGCGCCTGAAAATACCCAATGGCCAATTGCTTGCGCTCAAGCTTCTCTGTTTCACTGCGGCCCATGATCAGGGTGTCAAATTCATCCGGGGTTGGTGGGGTAAAGGAGGGGTCGGCTGGATTATAGATCCCGTTCGCCATCAGTAAAGCCGTGCCACCGGTAGGTGGATTTGGGTTTTCGTCGTTCCTGCCCGGAATGCCGTCGGCGAACGCCAGGGGGGAGAATCCGATCAGGTACAGTGTTACCGCCAGTGTGGCCAGTAATGGCATGAAAAACTTTTTCATGGGTAATCTCTTTTTTTGGATTGTATTTATTGTGGGGCAATAGAATAGGCGTCAGGTTGCCTAGTCGATTGGATAAGCGCGTTCATTTGGCACTTTGGTGGGACTATGTGCGCGTACCAATGTAACACTTTAGTAACACTGTATGCGAATACTCTATGGCGTGATAAGAGGATTTTGGCGTATATTTTAATGCTGCGCTAACCGGGTCCTGGTTGGTATTGTACGGTCCGACCATGATTTCTCACTGAAGATCGTTTGTGTATTATTTTCCTTCTCTCTGCTTTATACACAAAGCCATAAATTGATTATTTTGTGGCGCAGAATGTTTCTAGTGGAGCATCAACTTGGTGGCACGCGAGTAAATCTTATAACCTCCATAACGGACTCCTAATGCACTGTTTGCACTGCGACTTTCAGGCTGGTGTAGGTTGTGCAATGCCGGCTTGTATACAGTCAGTTTAAACAGACTACGTTAAAGCCCTTGGTGCGCTGTTGCAAAGCTATCAAGCATTAATAAACACTTCACCCACTAAAGCTTCTCTGTGTCTTGGAGCAGGTAGTATTTTCTATGGGTAAAAAAATAGAAAGTCTGTATGACAGCCTTGCGATAAGAAATAGCTTCTTAACGCAAAGTTGTTAACCTCGCGCCATCGAAAAGCCGTTCTTGCGGCACGATTATACGTTCATTCTTCACCAAGAGTTCACAATGGATGCTTGTGTTCCCAATTGCGGCTGTTAATATGACGTACGGGGCCGTACCCCGCTTTTTGTTGTAAGCGCTTGGATCAATACCCGGGAATTATTTTTAAGTATACGTTATTTGTTGTTTTGGGAATATTGGATTTTTAATGTGGTTGCCGATATCTGGCTTGTTCGGTTGGTTTTACAGTATTGACTGTTTCTGATTTATATCAATTCTGATAGCAATAAACGCCGGAAAATTACTGTGCAGTGTCGTACAGATACCGGCTGCAAGCCGCTGAAGAAGTTCTATCGGGCATTGAGGCAGTATTTCCAGGATGATAGATCAATAGATGCTGAAAATTCTGCTTGATTGCCTGGTGAATACTGAATGCATGTTTGTGCAGTTTGGGCTTGATATTTCCCGGTATGGATCTGCCGTTAACCACGATATGGATTACTTGAGTCACCAATCGACCTACTATAAGGAGATAGTAATGAGGATATTGCGCGTTCTTTTAACAACTGCTACGGGATTGTTACTGAGCCTGAGCGGTACTTTCGCTCTGGCACAGACCTTTCACGCCACCATGGTAATTGATCGCAGTGGCTCCATGACGGCTGCAACGGTGCGTAATGGTGTGGCCAGTACCCGCTGTAAAGATGCCCTGTCGATCGCCAAGGACAAAATCAACAACAGCCTTGTGGGAGGTACGCAGATCAGCGTATGGACCTTCCAAAACAGTGCCTATACGAACCGTACCGGTGGCTTTGTTTCCAAAGCCAATGCCATACAGGCCATAGACCTTTTGTCGGCACAGGGTTGCTCGGGCAGCACACCACTGGCGCACACGGTCTGCTCCGCCATCGATGGCCTGGAACTGGCCACACCGCTGCTGTATCGCACACTGTGGGTACTCTCCGATGGCGAGGAAAATTCCAGTGCAGGGCTCAGTTGCGGCGGAGCGGGGGATGCCGATGGTGTGGAGCCCTGGGAGCCCCTGAGCTGGCAGGGCAGGGTTTGGCAGGAATTATTCCCTTTTGATGTGCCACCCTACCAGACAGCGGGCGCCGGTGTAGCGACTGTGCCTATCTATTTTGGGGTTTTTGGCGATTATATCAGTCTGGCCCGTTACAGCCAGCCTGTGGCTCTGGCTGGCGACACACCGGCGGTCTCCTTTAATCATCAATTCGCGCCCGGTGATACGGGTGGCCTGTTCAACACCATGGCCGCGGCCTCCGGTGGTTACGTTGCACTCATTGATGACTCGTCCAGCATCCCCACCACTTCCCGTTTTGATGTGAATGGGGATGGGTGTGTGGACCAGAACGACCTGATTAAAATGCTGCCCTACCTGGGCAAGCGGATTCCCGACGCGCCCGCATCGCTGGATGTAAATGGGGATTTTGTGGTAAATACCCGCGATTACAATCTGGTAACCAAAAATTCCGGGCTGGGCTGCAAATAACATGAGGGGGTCACAGACGCATTCCTGAGGTAGGTTATGTACCCGGCAGTCAAACCGGTCTTCCACGATCAGTTTGACTGCCGCTTTTCAAGTGCCGATGCGGTTGTGGGCTTGCCCGGTTTTCATCAGTGATGGCAAGAGGCAGAAGAAGACCGATTGGTCTTGTCAGGTTTCCTGTCGGGGTTGCGCATTCTCCGGCAGATCATTGCAAACCTTACAGTGCATGCCTTTGCGAAAATAGTAGATGCGGGTCGCTGCAAATAGCGCGACAGAGGCCAGTGACCACAGGATGCCAAATTCTATGGCATATTCCAGCCCTCTCCCTTTCCAGTATTGAATGCCGGCCAGTAGGACAAAGGTGACTGGTAAAGCAATACCGTATTGCACAATCCATTTTTTTATAGGCATCTAACCCCCCCTGTAGGAAATACTGTAATAAAGCTGCAGTGGCAGGCAATCGCCAGGCGATTCCAAGTGTTCCCGGGTGTGTGAAGCAACCCCATCCACTGAGGTAAATCCTACCATACCATTAAAATCGCGCCAGTTACCCCATTAGTGCCGGCAGGGGCGGTTGGGTTATTGGTGCAACCTGTGAGGGTAACCGCAGGGGATCAATCCGGCTAACAACTCAGGCTTCCATCCGCCATAGGATTACTGCCCCTGCAACACCGAACACTGCAACTGCTGGGCGGAATTGCTTTTTGTACATGGAGTTGCGCCGATTTTTGGAGGGTGACAGCACAGCCCTGTACATCGCTATAGGGCCTGGGTGATTGGTTTAAACAATCCCGCTGGGCAGGATTGGAACGCCTTGGAGGCATGGCCAGTCCGGCTAACAACCTAGAAGGAGTATTTTCTCGGCGGGAGTGGGGATTTGAATACCTGTTCCAGTCCCTTATCGTAACCGGGATTCACCACTGTGCCATGATTCTCATGGTCGAAGATGTGCTTTTGCAGGATGAGATTGTCATAGCTTCGGGATTCGAGGCGCTGGAGCAAGCCCCCGAAGTCCCGCACACCGCAGACGGACATGTCGTCCAGGCAGGTTTCTTCGCCGCCGATAAACAGATAAACACTCTTTGGCAGATCTGAGTGCCTTTCCGCGTAGGCCAGTTCGCTCTCCAGGATTTGCTTCCCGGCCCACCAGATGCTGGGACTGCCAATGACATAGCGATCAAAGCTGTCGGTGTGATTGAACAGAGTGTGCAGAGCGAACAGTCCCCCCAGGGCGTGGCCGGCAACTGTCTCGTCGTTTTCATCCCCCATAAACGAATTATTGATAAAGGGTTTTAATTCTTTCTCGACAAATTCCAGGAAGCGGTCCGCACCACCGCCCAGCAGAGTACCCTGAATTTCCCCCGCTACGGGGGTGAAGTCGGTCAGGCGCATCCTGAGGCTGGTGCTGTCGGTTGGATGAGAAATGCCAACCAGAATCACTGGCGGAATTTTGGCCTTTCCCCGTGCATCCGGCATCTGCTCCTGAATCAGATTGGGGGCGGTCATGGGGAAATGCATGAAGCCGTCGGTCATATAGATGACCGGGTATCGGGTATTGGCTTCGGGGTTATAGGTCAGGGGCAGTAACACGTCGATCACAAACCCCCGCCCCAGAAGATCGGATTGAAAGTGGTAGGACAGGATGCCCTGACGTGTAAAGGGGATAGGTTCCGCGGTACCTGCCTGTACACATTGTGCTGCCAGGGCCATCAGGCCCAGTATCCATAACCCAATTATTTTCATTTTTATCCCATATCCAGCGGGGACACTGATCTTGCAATCAGTGTCCTGGCCGAATTTATTCGTGTGTCTGGCTGCCATAGAGGGCTGTTAAGACCGTTAAGCCTATCAGATGGGATATGACACTTGCTACCTGGCAGGGTGCTTCCTGTCGCAAAGATGTGTAAATACGTCTCAGGTGAAGAAAATTCGCGTATAGATGGGCTAAGGGCTGTACTACAACTATTTTGATATAAGCGGTAACAGCACAGTGTTACGGCGTTTTTTCAACCAATAAGCGTCAAGCTGGAGTGGGGAAGCAACAGGTGCTCTGCTGTCCGGCCAGCCAGTGCGCAAGACTTGTACCAGGTCCGGCAGATCCAGCTTTGCGCTATTGGAGTATGCCTTTTTCATGCAAGGAAACGACTATGGCCGTCACACTGGCCTTTGATGTCTATGGCACGCTTATCAATACCCACGGCGTTGTCGCGATCCTTACGCAATGGATAGGCTCCAGGGCCAGTGCGTTTAGCGGTACATGGCGGGAAAAGCAGCTTGAATATGCTTTTCGTCGCGGGCTAATGCAGAAGTACCAGCCATTTTCCCGGTGTACGTACGATGCACTGGAATATACCTGCCAGTTTTACCGTATCCAACTGTCAGAAGAACAGAAAAAAAGAGTTATTGACAGTTACCTGACGCTGCCTGACTTTGATGATGTAAAGCCCGCTCTCGAAGCGCTGCACAAAAGAAAAATCCAGATGGTTGCTTTTTCAAATGGAGAGGAAAAAGCGGTCGAATCCCTGCTCAGGCATGCGGGCATACAACACTATTTCGAAGGTATTGTCAGCTGCGATAATATTATGACTTTTAAACCCAACCCGGCAGTTTACAGTTACCTTATACGGGAAACCCACTCACCGGCAAAAAACCTCTGGCTGGTTTCAAGCAATCCTTTTGATATTATTGGAGGCTTGTCTTCAGGCCTGCAAGCGGTATGGGTCAAGCGCTCGCCGGAGGCCGTTTTTGATCCCTGGGGATTGGAGCCCACTAAAACGGTAACGGATTTGCGTGGTCTTGATTCAATCGGTTGACGAATGAATTACCCATTGCAACGCGCGCGCTCTGACATTACCTAAGCGGGCCCAGGCTTTCCCACTCAGCCAGAATTCAGTCCCTCTCGCCGACAATGTGTTGGCCCTTTGTTGCAGCTTTGCCGTGAAGGCTGCATTTTATCAGGCTCGCTGGTACAGAAACCCATACTCCCATGTCCGCCGCATCGATTCATGGACTGTTGCTTCTGCATCGGAGGCACGCTCTAGGCGTGATGGCCGAATACCTGAAAAATCTGCCCGTGGGCCGCGCGCCACTGGTTTCTCGCACTGCGCGGGGTGGTCGCCTGTACCGGTGGTGAAAAATACGATGAGGAGAGACGCGATGTCATTGCCCAGGCGAAAAATGTTGGGGGTGCTGCTTTGCAGTGCGATTGTGGCCGGTTGCGAGCGCGAGGGGCAGCACCGGGCTGAGACAATGATTGCGGATACCGTTGCCGCGCACGCGACTTCCGTATGGCCCGCGCTGCCGCCGGCACTGCCGGTTGACCCGGCGCTGGAGGCGCGCATAACCGGGCTGATGGCGCAGATGTCTATCGAGGAAAAGGTGGGCCAGTTGATCCAGGCCGAGATCAAATACACCACCCCCGAAGACGTCAGGAAATACCATCTGGGGTCGGTGCTCAATGGTGGTGGCACCTACCCGAATAATGACAAGTTCGCCACGCCAGAGGATTGGCTCGCACTGTCCGAGGCTTATTTTGCTGCGTCCATGGATACCAGTGATGGTGGGGTCGCCATCCCGATCATTTGGGGCAGCGATGCGGTACACGGGCACAACAATATCGTCGGTGCGACTCTCTTTCCCCACAATATCGGCCTGGGCGCGGCCCGAGACCCGGACCTGATCCGCCGTATCGGTGTGGCCACTGCCCGCGAAGTGGCGGTGACCGGTATCGACTGGACATTTGCCCCCACGGTTGCGGTGGTGCGCGATGACCGCTGGGGTCGCACTTATGAAAGTTATTCCGAAGACCCGGCTGTGGTGAAGGCCTACGCAGAGGCCATGGTCAAGGGCCTGCAGGGAGAGAAGAACGATAGCGACTTCCTGCGGGGTGAGCATCTCGTTGCCACCGCCAAACACTTTGTGGGTGATGGCGGTACCACGCGCGGTATCGACCGCGGTGACAACCAGGTCCCCGAGCGTGAGCTGGCAAAAGTACACGGGGCGGGGTACCTGGGCGCACTGCCGGCAGGGGTACAGACAGTGATGGCTTCCTTCAACAGTTGGAATGGTGAGCCTTTGCATGGCCACAAGCACCTGTTAACCGATGTACTGAAAGCACGGCTTGGATTTGATGGATTTGTTGTGGGTGACTGGAATGGCCACCGCTTCGTGCCCGGCTGTACCCTGGACAGTTGTGCAGCGGCAATCAATGCGGGTCTGGATATGTTCATGGTACCGTCGGACTGGAAAAAGCTCTATGAAAACACCCTGGCGCAAGCCAGCCGCGGAGAGATTCGTCCCGAGCGCCTCAATGATGCCGTGCGGCGTATCCTGCGGGTAAAAATTCGCGCTGGCCTGTTCGAACACGAGCGCCCGCTGGCTGGCAGAAGCGGCATTCTGGGCAGTGCGGAGCACCGTGCACTGGCCCGCGAGGCGGTGCGCAAATCGCTGGTGCTGCTGAAAAACAACAACAACCTGTTGCCACTCGCGCCCGCACAGAACGTGTTGGTAGCCGGTGACGGTGCGCACAACCTGTCCAAACAGAGCGGTGGCTGGACTATTTCCTGGCAGGGCACCGGCAATACCCGTGAAGACTTCCCCGGTGCGACTACGATTTTTGAAGGCATCCAGGCACTGGTCGAAGCTGCCGGTGGTGAGGCGGTGCTGAGCGAGCGCGGCGGATTCTCCCGCGCCACCTTTACCAGTGGCGATGGGCCCGATGTGGCCATCGTCGTATTCGGTGAAGCGCCCTATGCGGAATGGCACGGCGACCTGGCCAGCCTGGAGTATCAGCTCGGCAGTCACAGCGATCTGGCACTGCTGCAAGCCCTGCGCAAACAGGGGATTCCTGTGGTCAGTATCTTTCTGTCCGGCCGTCCGCTGTGGGTCAATAAGGAGCTGAATGCCTCGGATGCCTTTGTCGCCGCCTGGCTGCCGGGCTCCGAGGGGGTGGGGGTGGCCGATGTGCTGTTTACCAGCCCCGAAGGTGAGAGACCATACCGCTTCAGCGGGACATTGCCATTCAGCTGGCCGCACTATGTGCATCAGACCGTATTGAATCCCTATCACGCGGCCTACGCGCCGCTGTTCCCACTGGGCTACGGGCTGCAGGATGGTGCGCAGTCCCTGGTGAGCAACACCCTGTCAGAGGACGGTGAGACCTATTCCGACGGCGCACTCGAAGATGCCTGGCTGATGGTATCGCGCCCGCGTTCGCCCTGGAAACTGTTGATTGCCGAAGAACAACGGGAACCGGTGGCCGTTACCGGTAACCGGTCCAGCAGTGGCCCGGACACCAATATTACTGTGGCCGCCATCGACTGGGAGTCTCAGGAGGACGCGCGCCAGATTCGCTGGAAAGGCCTGCGTCCGGGGGCGGTACGGCTCGCTGCCGAGAGCCCCCAGGACCTCAGTCGCTATCTAAAAGAGCGTGCAGCGCTGACACTGGATGTGCGTGTCGACCGCACGCCCGAGCATGCAGTACGGGCGGGAATCGATTGTGGTGCGGGCTGCGCGGCTGAATTGCCACTGCAATCCGCACTGGCAAAACTGCAACCCGGCAACTGGTCAAAGGTCTCCATCGACCTGCAGTGTTTTGTTGCCGGGGGTGCGGATTTCAGCCGGGTGTCGGCTGCTCTGTCGATTACCAGTGAGGGCGCCCTCGCGTTGGCGGTTGCCAACGTCAAATATGTACCGGGTGCCGCTGACAGTGCGATGATTTCGTGCGAGGGCTGAAGGGGCTGAGACGTCGGTGCGCAGCCGCTGTAAGCTGGCACAAACTTTTGATAACCCAGCGGTGCCTTATCGCGGTGGCGAGGGCGGCAGCAATCCCTGCGGTTGATCACCGGGTGAATAAAAAACCGTTTAGCAGGAAGAAAGTATGAAAAAGTCCCGAGTGGCCAGCACAACCGTCGCGGCCGCAGTACTGGTACTGGGTGTCGTCACAGCGCAGGCGGCAACGTCTGTGGAGGAGAAGGTTCGCGAGCTTGTGCGCAAGATGACACTGGCGGAAAAAGTCGGACAGATGACCCAGGCCGAACGCCAGTATGCCACTGCGGAAGATGTCAAAAACTATTATCTCGGTGCTATTCTCAACGGTGGCGGCTCCATTCCCGGGGAAAATCGTCGCAGTGATTGGGTTGAGATGATCCAGGGCTATCAGGCGGCTGCCAGTGGCACCCGTCTTGGCATTCCAATCCTGTATGGTGCCGATGCAGTGCACGGCCATAACAATGTGCTGGGAGCCACCATCTTTCCCCACAATGTTGCCCTGGGTGCGACCCGCAATCCGCAGTTGGCGCGTGCGATCGCCGCGGCCACGGCAAAGGAAGTGGCGGCCACCGGTATTCACTGGACTTTTGCACCCACCCTGTGTGTGGCCCGTGATGATCGCTGGGGGCGCGCCTATGAGTGCTTTGGCGAGGACCCGGAGCTGGTGTCAGCCTTCGCGGGCCCTTTCATCCAGGGGCTACAGGGAGAGCGGCTCGACGGCAACAACCTGGCGGCTGACAAAGTGCTCGCCACCGCCAAACACTGGGTCGCCGATGGCGGTACCACTTACGGTACCGGTGATGAGGGCTATGCGATCGACCGCGGCGATACACGTCTTGGCGCGGACAGTCTGCGCGCATTGCATATCGCCCCCTACCTACCGGCACTTAAGGCTGATGTGGGCAGCGTGATGGTGTCCTACAGCAGTGTCGATGGTACCAAGATGCATGAGCACAAGGCGCTGGTGACCGGTACTCTCAAGAAAGAACTCGGCTTTGCCGGTATCACACTCTCCGACTGGTCGGCACTCGGCGAGATTCCTGCCGAGACCAACCGCGCGCGTATTGTCCGTGCCGTCAATGCCGGTCTGGATATGGTGATGGAGCCGGAAAAATGGCGGGACTTTATCACCGACCTCACCGCAGCGGTCGAAGCCGGTGAAGTGCCTATGGCGCGTATCGACGAGGCGGTAACCCGCATCCTTACCACCAAGTTCCGGGCCGGACTGTTTGAATGGCCGCTGCCACCACTGGCCGCGGCGCCGGATGCAGACCGCCTGCTCGGGCATCCGACACATCGCGACCTGGCGCGACAGGCGGTGCGCGAGTCCCTGGTATTGTTGAAAAATGCAGGCGGATTGTTGCCGCTGGGGAAAAAGGCAAAGATTTTTGTCGCCGGCGATCACGCCGACAATATAGGCCTGCAATCCGGTGGCTGGACCATTGAGTGGCAGGGCAAGCGCGGCAGTATCACCCGCGGCACCACCATCCTCGATGGCATCCGTGCGCTGGCCGAGCGGGAAGTCACCTACAGTCCTTCGGGGGAGGGGGCTGCCGGGCACGATGTGGCCCTCGTTGTGGTGGGGGAGGAGCCCTATGCGGAGGGCATGGGGGACTACCGCCCGCAGCCCTGCAGTAAATGCCAACCCATCACACTCGCGAAATCCCAACGCGAGATGCTGGCGCGAGTGCAGGCCAGTGGGGTTCCCATGGTGGTTGTGATCATTTCCGGGCGACCGTTGATGATTGCCGAGGCCATTCGGTCCTGGCAGGCCGCAGTCGCCGCCTGGTTGCCGGGCAGTGAGGGCGCGGGGGTGGCCGATGTACTCTTTGGCGAGCAGGCGCCATCCGGCAAGCTGCCGGTGACCTGGCCGAAAAGTCTGGCACAGTTGCCGATTAATATTGGAGATGCGGAGTACGATCCGCTGTTTCCCTACGGCTTCGGTCTGACTTACGACGCCCCAAGCAGTATCCGCTAAGCGGGGGATGCCCGGCAAAAAAATCCTGTGGACTGAAACCCGCACCACCTCCGGAGGCAGGGTTTTGCGGCCGGGTAAACTCGCTTCTTTTGGTTGTAAACACCTTTTGCCTTTTCGCCGCAACCGGAAATCAGCGCGGCGTTGCCCGGCCAGCGGACGGGTATAGAGCGGGTTCGATGCGCTATGGCAAAGGCACTGGCAACCCGCAGCCGGTCATTGAGAGAAAGTGATGTGTGCAGGGAGCGCTAAAATCGGGCTGCGGGTTGCTGGCCACGGCACCACTGCGGCTGGTATGGTAGCCATAGAGCCCGCTGTTTGCCCTTATCGCGCCCACGCTTGGGCATCCTTTACCATTGCTTACCGGTAAAAATAGATACAATATCGTCTCCCGGTTGGCAAATACGACATCGGAAAATTTAGTACGAAAGTGCAACATCTGGTGCGAAAAACTGCCATTGAGTGGATATTTGCTGAAGTGTCTGCAGAAGAAGTCACCTGTAGTCTGGAATGGGCAGGCAGAACTATTCTCCGTGGTTAAAAAGGGATTCTTGTTTTCAGGAATCGGCTGTATCCTGTGTGGCCATCGGGCAAGTATAAACCGCATTATTTATCCTAAGAAGAAAGTAAATGCTCCATGCACTAAAAAACCTTTCTGTACAGCTTTTACTCTTGGTCCTCTTTTTGTTTTCAACCTTTTCTTCCAGTGCTGAAAATCATAAAGATAAAATCATCATAGGGGAAAGTACCCGTTTATATTCAGATATATTGGGTGAAGAAAGAGCAGTATACATTTCTTTGCCATCAAATTATCACCGGAATATCCACAGTTATCCTGTGATTATTGTTATGGATGCCGAATATTTGTTTGAGGCTGCAAGCGCAATCGTAAAAATTAAAGTTTCCAGAAATGAAATGCCAGAAAGTATTGTGGTGGGCATCCCAAATAGTACGGGGAAACGCTACGATATGGCGATGTCATTACGCTACCCGGATGGCAGCACGTTTTTTGGTGATGCTGACGGGAAGAGAATTAAGGATTATTTGGTTTTCTATAGAAAAGAGCTTTTCCCTTTTCTTGAAAACAATTATCGGGTCAATACACACAAAACTATCATCGGTATGTCACCAACGTTTGGCCCGGTACTGGAGGCCTTTTGGAATGAGCCTGACCTGTTTGATGGATATATTGTGCTTGCCGCTGAACTGGCGGTAAAGACGACCTCTGGAAAAACCATAGCAGAAAGATTGTTGCAGGCTATTCAAGACAACAAGCGCTCCAAGAGTGCCATTTACATAGGTAAGGCGAGCGATGACTTGAAGCGGAGGCCAAAGGAGGAAGCTTTGGCCTATGTTGAGCTAAACCAAAAGCTTAGAGATACAGCGAACCCTGATATCAATTATAAAATAGAAGTTCTTGAAAACGAAAACCATTACGGAATGTCAATTTCCGGGATCGAACATGGTTTGGAAAACATTTATCCCTACCATACCTGGCGTGTTCCCTATAGAGAGTTCTGGCATTCTGAAAGCCCTGCAAATGCAATAAAAGCGTTCTATGAGAAGCTTTCTAAGCAATATGGATTCGAAATTATACCTCTCGAAGATTCATTTTATGCGGCGCAAACCTTACTGGGGACAGCAAAGAGGCTGGAAAGAAAAGGGCGCAGGAGGGAGTTAAGGGATTTGGTAAGGCTGGCCATAAACTACTATCCAAACTCGCCGGTATTTAAAGGCATAGACTCTGGTAAAAAATAAAGCTGGCTACAAAAAGATATGCTGGATTAATTTCTTCTCTTATCCCTTAAGGATAAAACAGACAGCAGACGCTTCTGGGCGACGCCATTTTTTGATAAACCGCAGAAGCCGTCGTGCCTGGGTGCTGGATTCTGAAAATATCCAAGCAGGCGTCACCGCGTCTTTGAATTGATCAGTGGTGCGTGCAGTGAATAGTGTGTTTCTCGGTGCCGCTTTTGCCGTGCAACACCAGGTTGAAACTCTGCTCACAAGCGGTGCTGAAGCGCAGCGCAGCATCGCTGTGTTTGCGGGCTGCGGCGACCAGACTGATCTTATTCCAGCGTCCGCTGGCTGTGCGATAGCGCAGGTTTTCAATGCCGTGCCTGCCCAGCTCCCGTGGCCACCAGTGGATGGTATTGTTGGGTGCATCGATGCGGATGCCGATGGCGTATTCGATCAGGTAGGTGATGGGGGCGAGTCCGGACCAGCCGACAAAATCCGGTTTGGCCTTGCGGCCACGGAGGGGTTTTTCCGGAAAGTAATTTTCCCATGCGGTGCCCGTCTGCTTGTACACCTCAGTAGTGGCATTCAAGTGGTTGAGAGCGATTTCGTGAGCCAGGTCCCTGTGCCCGTATTTTTCCAGTCCCGAGATGACCATGGTATTGGTGGGCGCCCAGACGGCGCCGGCCCAGTAGTCGCCACTGTAACCCGCTTCATCCTTTGGGTGGGTGGGCACCCGGTGTGCGGTATTGAAGCTTTTCTCATCGTTCAGATGCCGGATCAGCCGCTCGACCTGGGTTGCACTGGGAATGCCGCCCAGCATGGGCCAAAAAGCGGCAATGGTGCGCATGGTCATGCGTTTGCCGTTTTTGCCCCAGTCGTAGTAAAAACCGCTCTGTGCGTCCCATAGTTTCCTGTTCAGATAATCACTGTAGCGGGCCGCGCGCCGGCGATAGAAGTCGGCATCAGCGGGTTTGTTGAGTATGTCTGCCATTTCTGCCAACCAGCGATCAAAGAGTGCCATTTGTGCAGAGACATCCACACCGGCCAACAGGACGTCATTGCGCGGTGAGTCATCCATGGCAGCCTTGTCGGTGAGATACAGTCCGGTAGCGGGGTGGTAGATCTGTCGGTAACTCTCGCGATAAGCACGCAATGTCGGATAGGTGCGCGCCAGGCGCTCCCGGTCGGCGGTGATACGGTAAGCACGCAGCTCGGCCCAGGGAAGCATGGGGTGATTGAGGCTACCAGGGGTGCCAGGCTCCGACCAGCCTTTCACACCGAGCCGGCCGTTGCCCTCGCCGATTTCCCGGACGATTTCACCGTTTGGCATCTGCAGTGCGTAAAAGTTGTCGAGTCCTTCAATAGCCGGAAACAGATGGTGGGCATAATTACCCCACATGGTGGAAAAACTCATATCCCACAGAAAGATATTTTCGTTAAAGGCCTCGTCGATAAAGTTTTTCACAAGCGGGCTGCCTGTCGCCGGCTGAGTGAAACGCTCAAAGCCGATTTCCCAGGCGCGGTAATAAAATTCGATATAGTCCGGCCTGCGTGCAAACACGGGGCGGGGCAACTGGTCTCGCACCCGGGAAAACGCCGGTAAGGGTTTCGGCCTGTAGGGTTCGGCGGGGAAAAAGTGTCCACCGTTTTCCAGTCGGGTGCGATAGATCGCCAGGTAGTGGTCCAGCCCCGCTTTGGAAGCGCGCACTGCGGCCAGAGGGCGCATTCCATCGGGGTACGCTTCCTGTTCCAGAATAATCCAGCGCGTGCCCCCAGTGGAGACGTTTGCATGGATAAGCGACAGCCAGTCGATCACATCTTCGCCGATGATGGGACGGGCATTCGGGATAGCATCGGGGAAGTGTGCCTTGTAGTGGGTTGTCAGCGTGCGCCCCGGATACTGCATCACCCTGGCCACAGGGTCGTCTCCCGCCGCGGTTGTCCAGCCCACGTCCTGTTGTAGCACGAAAGTGTCTGAGGTGTTGGTGGCAATATAATCCCAGAAAGTGGTGTCCGCAAAGGGGGACATTTCGCCAGCGTGATTGTGGTACCCGAAGCGAAAGCCCCGCGCTTCCAGTTGCCGATGGGTGCGAGTGAGGTCTGTGATGAGCGCATCGATGCCATCGGTGTTCCAGCCGCGGGGGTCCCAGCCGACAATCAGGTACTCGGCACCCAGTGCGCGATAAAATCCCGCGGTTTCTTCGATGGTGCCGGCAGTGACATTATTAAATCCGATATGTGCTCCGCTCACTTTCAGCCCCAGTCGATCGAGCAAACTGCGCAATTCGCGCCCGCGACCGGCATAGGGACCGAACTCTCCTGCGAACTCCACCACAGCAAAGCCCATGTCAGCCAGTGCGGACAGGGTACCCTCGAAATCGCGGCTGAGATCTTCCCGCACGGACCAAAGTTGTATGCCTATGGCGGGCAGGTCTGGCGGGGGCACTGTCTCGTCTCTGGGAGGATTCGCCGCCTGAGTGCTGGCACAGAAAAAAGTCAAAAGGCAGAGTGTGATGATTCGCATGGGGTTCTTCCTGCGGGTAATTCCGCTGCGATGGTAGGTGCCGGGCACGCTAATGGCCCTGAAAATAAGCGATGGGTTCGATAACGCCTGTCGCAAAAACAGGCACCGGCGTTGTTACTCACAGAGCTTTTCTCTGCTGGAAGATGTACATAGAGACTGGAGGTAACAATGGTATTCGGGCAGTGTTGTGGCTGCCTGGCGGTAGTCAGCGGAGAGCTTGCGCACCCATCTGTTGTAGTCGCTGTCTCCGCCGGTTGTGGGAATGGTCCCCGGTCGCGGCCAGAAGCCGGCCAGGGTAGGTAACAACAGCCTGGTTTCCGCACTGATCAGGGGGATGTCCGTTTGCAAAGTGCTGCCGCTGGCGCGAAAGAGTGCCAGCTGTGCGCGGGCGCCGGGAGACAGCCGCCGGGTGTGGCCGGCAAGCCAGTGACAGAGACTGTGCAGGTCGGTAACCTCCCGGTTGTATGTGGCAACCTGGCGGTTGAATGCCGCACGCAGGCAGCCGTCTTCGGTTTGCAGCGGCATCAGGGGCAGCAGCTGCCGCAATTGGTACTGGGTTTGCGCCAGGGAATCGACGGCCAGACCACCGATATTCAGTGCCGCCCCCAGGCCGATCAGGTTGCCTGCCCACGCATGGGGGTAACTGCGCAAGTACTCTGCGGGGATAACTTTGTGATCCAGACGCAGACCGCGCAGATTCAGTTGCCAGCCATCGCGGCCAATGGTGCAGTGGGCTGCAGTCAGGCGCTTGCGACAGCCGCTCAGGGTCTGGGTCATGCGGCTGGCGGGCAGGGGTAGAGAGCGCCCGCCCTGCCCATTGTGTAGCGCGGATTCCGCCAGCAAGGCGCCGTCGCAGTCGATAATAAACCCTGCCTGCATTCGTGTCCCATCCGCCAGTTGCAGGTCAAAGCGGTGTTCGTCAACAGGACTCAGTGTCGCCTGCTGGCGATAGACAGGCAGCTTGCGCGATTGTGCCGCCCGATCCAGGTGATCGCAGTAATCGCGGTAGCTAAACTGCAGACCGCGTTCCAAACTGCGGTACACTTCCGGCGCGTTTGTCGGTATGTCGCCGTAGCGGCCCGCCTCGGCGGCCCGGCAGACAAGATTGAACTCCGAGGCATCGAACAGTGTGCGGCTGCGCTGCCACCAGTGAAAGAACGGCTGCCCCTGGTGCATAAAACCATAGCCGCCAGAGGCCAGCCAGTGGCCTGCCTGGGGGTTTGCTTCAGACTGTATCCTGAGAGCCAGAAGTATATCGGCAGTGTTTGATTGCAACAGGTCGCGCGGATCAATCCCTATCTCGTAATGCTCCATGGCACTGTCCCCAAACAGAAACCCCGCACCGGATACTTTCCCGCCAGGCGCCACCAGGGATACGCAAATCCGCTCTCGGGGAAGCTGTTGCACCAGGTAGAGCTGGCAGTAGCGGGCCGCCGGATTATTGCCGTAGACAACCCAGTGAACGGGTTGCGCCGCGCTCGATGCAAAGGATACAGCCGATCCTGTATTGGTTGAACGATTCACAGTGCAATCCCCCCATACAGGCTCATCGCCGTTGGAGGTACGGGTAGGGGACGCATGCCACACTGACGGGCAATGACGCTGGCGTGGTCCGGCATGGCAGCCACGCCTTTTTGCACAAGCCGGCGGTAGCCCGAGAGCAGCCTGTCGATTTCGTCTAAGGCCAGAAGATCCGCCTGGGGCGAGTAAGTCTTTGGCAAAATGCGCTGACCGTGATAGACCGCCAGCCAACTGGGTTGCAGGAACAGGCCGTGACCATAGCCGACGATATACCCCTGCTCCCGGTAGAGTGCCATTTTCAGCCTCAGGTCATCGGGGATGGTCATATAACGACAATAGCGCCAGAAGGCACTGTCCTCGCGCTCTGTAGCGTGGTAGTGGAGAATCAGGAAATCGCGGATGCGTTCGTATTCCAGTGACATCTGCCGGTTGAACTCCCGGCGTCCGGCAGGGTAGCTCCCGCCCTGGGGCCACAGCGCCAGGAATTTGGTGATGGCGATCTGGATCAGGTAAATGCCGGTGCTTTCCAGGGGTTCTAAAAAACCGCTGGACAAGCCGATGGCCAGGCAGTTGCCGACCCAGGAATTTTTCCTGCGCCCGGCCTTAAAACGCAAAATACGCGGTTCGGTACTGGTTGGCCCGGGCAGACTGTTCATCAGCCGCTGGCATGCCTGGTCGTCGCTCAGGTGATCGCGCGCGTAGACGAGCCCGTTGCCGGTGCGATGCTGCAGGGGGATCTGCCATTGCCAGCCGGCACTGTGGGCAATGGCTCTGGTGTAAGGGGGTGGTGGCCGGTTGCTCTCGCAGGGCACCGCCACGGCACTGTCACAGGGTAGCCAGCGGGACCAATCCAGGAAGGGGGTCTGCAGGGTGTCCCCGAGTAAGAGCGCGCGAAAACCGCTGCAGTCCACAAAGAAATCTGCCCCGAGGCTGTTGCCGTCTTGTAATTTCAGTGCGGAGATATGCCCGCGTTCGTCCCTGCCAATGGTATCTACTCTGCCTTCGACGCGCTCGACGCCCAGCTGCTCGGCAAAGTCCCGCAGGAAGCGGGCGTAAAGCCCGGCATCGAGATGAAAGGCATAGGAAAAGGTGGAGAGAATCGAGCGGGGGTTGGGATGTGGAAAATCGAACTTGCCGGCGGCTGCCGCCTTCACTGGAAGCGCGTAGTCATCCAGGGGGGCCGCCCGTCCCGACTGGCGCGCTTTTAACCACAAATGATGAAAGGGGATACCATCCAATTCGCGACCGTATTCGCCAAACGGATGAATGTAGGCGTCGCCAATTCGCCCCCAGTGTTGAAATTCTATCCCCATTTTGTAGGTGGCCAAGGTAGCCCGCATAAAGGCATTTTCATCGATACCTAGGGTCTGGTTGAAAAAACGCAGATGGGGCAGGGTGGCTTCGCCGACACCGACGGTACCGATTTGATCGGATTCGATCAGGGTAATGGCGATACCCCGTGGAATTAAAAATCGCGCCATGGCTGCGGCACACATCCAGCCGGCGGTGCCGCCGCCAAGTATGATTATTTTTTTCATTCAGGCCTGTGTTCTGTTGCAAGGGCGTCCGGCTTTTTCGCGCAGGCCAAAGTGCGCCGCTTGCGCACCTTGGCCTTGTATCACTCTGCGGTTATCAGAAGTTGATGCGGATAATCGCGGCAATGCGACGGTCGTTGATAAACCAGGAGCGGCCGAGCCTGGTGCCGTCGGCGTCCACCTGCATCTGCGTTTCGGTGACCTGATCCAGAATATTGGTGGCCTCAAGACCCAGCTTCACATGGTCGTTAAGGTTGTAGAAAACAGAGCCATCCAATTGGCCACTGTCACCGTTATAGATGGGCAACTTGGTGATCACATCACGGGTGGTCAGTAAATACTCGGAGCGCCAGTTCCAGGCCAGCCGCGCACTGATGTCATCGTATTCGTACAATCCCACCAGGTTGTAGGTATGCTCGGACATGCCCTGCAGCGGCAGGTTTTCGAACGCGACCGCGACCTCGTTGCCATCGTTGGTGCTGAGGTTCGGGTTGGGTACGCTCTTGGCGTCTGCATAGGTGTAGTTGACCTGAAGGCCGAGGCCGCTCCAGGCACCGGGCAGCTGATCGAAGAATTGCTGATAAGCCACCTCGAAACCGCGCACAGTGCCGTCGCCGAGATTGACCGCTCCATCCACCTCCACCGTCTTGGTAACGCTGTTGTTGGTCACTGCTCTGGGGAAGGCACCGCTGACAAAGAAATCCGAAATATCCTTGTAAAACAGCGATGCGGAGAGCGCGCCTACATCACTGAAATACCACTCCAGAGAGACGTCGTAGTTCTGTGCCGTCATTGGCTTGAGGAAGGGGTTGCCGGTACCGGCGCGGTAATCGGAGACCCGCGCGGCGTCTTCAATACCATCTCCGTCGGTATCCACCTCGGTGACAATGGCATAAACGTCCATGCTGTCGCGCAACATACCCATATCCGGGAAAGCGACCGCCCGGGAGGCGCCAAATCGCATTAGCCATTCATCATTGATATTGTATTTTACATTCAGGCTGGGCAGCCAATGGGAATGGCTGGCCGCACTGCTGGTCAGGTAGCTGTCGCCATTGAAGAAGGCGAGGTCATCTGCAGGTAGCGGCAAACTGGCGCTGATGGTGGAGTAGGAGACGCCGCCGGCAGTGGTGTAATCCAGGGTGACATAGCGCAGGCCAAAATTTCCTTTCAGGACATTGTCCGGGCTTGCAAAATTTGCCATCACATAAGCGGACTGACGCTCTTCCCTGACCGGATTGTATTCCGGTTGGGTGAAGATTCCGTCCACCAGATCGTTGCGGTCTTTCAGGCTGCTAAAGCCAAAAATGCGCCCCAATTCTGAGCGGAATGTCTCGTGGTCTGCCAGGAGGTCAGCACCCGGTACCAGGATAGTGCCACCGGCAACTCCGGGCGTCTTGCCGCGGAAGAAGTCGTTAAAGTCGAAGGGATCGTGGGCCGGGGCGGGGTAGGTGCCGGTTCCCGGCTGGCCGTCCCAGGGGCTGGTATCGTGGACACCGTTAAAGAATTTCATGCCGCCGGCCCAGGTTTCCGACAGGACACCCCAATTATAAGTGGACCAGCGGGTGGTTTGTTCCCGCTCTGAGGCGCGCAGCCCCCCTTTGAGGGACTGAAACCAGCCCTGGTCGATATCGTATTCCATATCCAACTGCAGCGCTTTCTCTTCGCCGTCACTGTCTTCGATATGATCCATCGCGGCGCGGTAGAAATAATTGGCGGGGTCGGTGAAATACGCTGCACTGGATTGTGGCACACCCACGGGTGCAATAAAGTTCACCTCCGGCGAGTCTCCCGAGAAATCGACTTCTACGTCTGCGCGGGTATTGCCGAAGATGGACAGATCCAGCACTTGGGTTTGCGCCTGCACAAGCTGGGCGTCAAACGCGATGTGGAGTCGGTCGGTCGGGTGCAATGCCAGGTTCAGGGAGAGGTCTTCTACCAGTGTGTCGGTTACCGAACGGCGCGCGAAGCTATTATAGCGGTCGGCGCCTTCCAGGGTTCCTGAGACAAAACGATCGCCAGTGTACACACTGTCCGCACTGGGCGTTCCCACAGTGTCGTCTGACTGGAGGGCGTTTTCGAACCAGGTAGTGGACGCATCGGAGCGCACATACTCCAGGGTAGCCAGGGTGGTATCGGCGGGATTGGCCCACTGCAAGACCAGGCTGCCGCCGGTCCGGTGACGATCCTGGTTTACCATGCGCGCGCCGGCATTGATGGGCACCCAGCGCTCACCGACATCGGGAATATCCAGCAATTGGGGCGCACCCTGGCCCACAGAGTTATTGCTGACGCGCAGTTCTGAGTCGGCGGCACTGATCAGAAAACCGAATTCCCCCATTTCGGTTTGCCAGCGGTTACTGTACAGACCGGAGAAATCGGGTGTGGATTCGCCGCGCATGTCCGTATAGTTCATAGCGCCACTGAAGGCAAGCTGTTGTCGATCGCTGTCGAAGGGTTTGCGGGTTTCCAGATTGATGGTCCCGGCGATACCGCCCTCAATCATGTCGGCCGTCTGATTCTTGTATATAACCACTGAACCCATCAGCTCCGGCGGCACGTCCTGGAAATTGAGCCCGCTACCGTTGTTCGCGGAGAAACTGTCCCTGCCGTTGAACTCGCTGCGGCTCTGTGCCATGCCGCGCAGCGCCGCGCCACTGCCTTCTATGGAGAAATGATCCGGGTCGTCTACAGCGGCGAAGCGTTCGATGGAAATGCCGGGAACCCGCTGCAGGGCCTCTAGAACACTCTTATCTGGCAGGGCATTGATATCCGAAGCGGAAATGGCGTCGGCAACGGTGGCTGCATCCCGTTTGATATCCTGGGCATTTTTCAGGGAGCCTCTGACACCTTCCACAGTGACCTCTTCCAGAGGCCCCGGCGTTTGCGTATCTTGTGCATTGCTCCCGTGGGTGGCGGCAGCGATACAGACTGCCAACAGGGTGCGGTTAAAGTAGGTGCCGCTTTTACAGCGTGAATGACCGGAGCCAGAATCTCTCATCTCGCGAATCTCATCAATGATTATCATTATTGTGTTCTGTCTGTCTGTCTGTCTGTCTGTCTGTCTGTCTGTCTGTCGGGTACCTGGTGCAGCCGATACCGCTCGGCTGTGCAGGCAGCGCTCCCGCGTTGTCAGATCAGAATCCGTTTTTACCATAAGGGGGCAAGCCCTCCGCCACTTTCTACGATAAGGGGGGCTGAATAAGCGGTAGCAGGGAAGCTTTGATCTGACTTGGGGGCGTTTTTGATTTACGTGGGCCAGAGGTGAGGACAACCGATGGCGTTAGCCCATCCAAAAGTGAAAAATGTGGCGCGATGATGCAATAAAAATCGTCGCTCGGAGGCAGTAAAAAAAGCCGCCGACTTTCACAGGCTGCACTAATTGGCAAAGGCGTATCGTTGGCATTGGCCCGCATGCTTGGCAAAATGGCTGGCAGGGTGCAGAGTATGACAAGGCGTTTACCGCCCATAAAAAGCGTGTTTTGGGGCTTGGGGGTGAGTGGATTTGCACACCCATTTCATGCCTGGGCATCTCGCAAAAATAAAAAATAGACTGCTCTGCCCCTATTGGCCTAAAAGTACGGTTTTCAGCAGCCTGCCAACCTGAACAGGGATGCGCGAGCTGCAAATCAAGCAGGTAACGGCTTGATTTGGTGTGGTGGGTTTGCGGACATACGCCGCAAACCCGAGTTGAAAAAGGTCATGGAAGGACTTTTCAACAACCTGTTAGAAGGATACCTAAACAAGCAATAACAATATTTGCACAGGCTTTAGGGGTTGGTATTTCAAGATTCAATTCGTACAGCCTTCTTAAAAGACTGCCGTTTGTTATGAAAAGAAAATTATTCTGAAGTGGTGCGTTAAAGCTTGCTAAAAACCCTTTTAAAAGGGCTGTAGGGCCTGCCGATTGAGTATTTTTTAACGAGTTGGAAATTTTTTATTTTGCTCAAAACAGTATCCCCGATGACCGCCTTAAGCCAAGCCTGTTGAAACAGCCTGTTTGGTATTGTCTAAGTCTCTCCAGACGCCGCCGATGCCGGAAAGTCTGCTCAGACACTGCTTGGGCAGATATTGGGCCATCAGGCTGGTAAGATAAAGGGGCTGTTACTTTTCCTGTTCCCCCCTGACACCCCCTCGACCCCGAAAGGCAGCTGGCGCTGGTACGCGCTGGGGTCGGTGTTATCGAGGGGTAGGCAAGGGGGCATTATTAATCCTATTTATAAAGAATACACTTAAAAAGTCGATACCAAAGTGATGCTAAATAAAAACATACCTCTACAAAGCGGCTAATTAAGAGGGGACTGTCGCGTGGAATCCTCTATTAATCGCAGTCCCGGCAGGCAAAGACGATAAGATTGGCCGGAACAGGCCAACTGGGGTTAAACTCTGGCCCCTAAAACTATGACAAGGTACTAAATAAAGGGGGTAGCAAATGCGTCAGGCACTGATTGTACTATCCGCAGCCGTGGGTCTGGCGACCCTGGGGGGCTGTGATCAAAAGGCAAAACAGGGTGAGGTTGCTAAAGATACTGTGAAAGCGGAACAATCTTCGGCTGCAAGCGCCCAACAAGCCGGCAATATCCTATTGGCGGAGTGGATGGGTCCTTACGGTGGGGTGCCCGCGTTTGACAAGATGCGCCTTGAAGATCTCAAACCTGCGATCGAGAAGGGGATTGAGCTGAACCTGGCAGAGATTGATGCAATTACTGCTGACCCGGCTGAGCCGACCTTCGCCAATACCATTGTGCCGCTGGAGCGCGGCGGTGCCGAGTTGGGGCGTGTGTTTTCCTACTATGGTATCTGGAGTGGCAACTTGTCCTCCCCGGAATTCCGCAAGATCCAACAGGAATTGGCTCCCCAGTTGGCTGAGTTCGAATCCAAGATCACCCAGAATGCGCAACTGTTCAAGCGAGTTAAGGCGATTTATGACCAGCGCGAATCCATGGATCTGGACGCTGAACAGAAACGTGTTGTCGAGTTGATCTACACCCAGTTTGCAATCAATGGCGCGACCCTGAAAGGTCCAGCAAAAGAGCGCTACGCCGAGATCAACCAGCGCCTGGCGGAGCTGTATACCAAGTTTGCCAACAATGTATTGGCGGATGAGGAAGGCTACGATATTTTCCTGAATAAGGATCAACTTGCCGGGTTGCCCGACTCCTATATTGCTGCAGCGGCTGCTCTGGCGAAGGAAAAGGGCGAGAAGGGTAAATACGCGATCACTAATACCCGCTCTTCCATGGACCCCTTCCTGACTTATTCCGATAACCGCGCCCTGCGCAAGCAGGTATGGAGCAACTATTACAGCCGCGGTGATAACGGCGACACACGTGACAATAATGCCATCATTGCCGAAATCCTTAAGCTGCGTGATGAGCGTGTCAGCCTGCTGGGCTTTGACAATTATGCCCAGTGGCGTTTGCAGGATCGTATGGCCAAATCCCCCGAGCGGGCTTTGACACTGATGGAAGCCGTGTGGCCGGCGGCGGTAGCCCGCGTGGAGGAGGAAGTGGCGGATATGCAGGCGGTTGCGGATGCCGAGAAAGCCGGCATTACCATTGAGCCCTGGGATTACCGTTACTATTCGGAAAAAGTTCGCAAAGCCAAATACGATCTGAATTCCGACGAAGTGAAACAGTATCTTCAATTGGACAAGCTGCGCGAAGCCATGTTTTACGTGGCCGGTGAGCTGTTCAACTTCGAATTTACCCCGGTGAAAGCGGGTACCGTTCCGGTCTTTCACGAAGACGTAAAAGTCTGGGAAGTTACTGACAGGACCAGTGGTGAGCATATCGGGCTCTGGTACCTGGACCCGTTTGCCCGCACCGGAAAACGCTCCGGTGCCTGGGCCACTATGTACCGCGATCACTCCACCTTCGACGGCAAAAAGACCGTGCTGTCTTCCAACAACTCCAATTTTATCAAGGGGTCAGCCGGCGAGCCGGTACTGGTGAGCTGGGACGATGCCGAAACTTTCTTCCACGAGTTTGGCCACGCACTACACTTT
This sequence comes from Microbulbifer jejuensis, assembly GCF_047289955.1. Taxonomy (NCBI): domain Bacteria; kingdom Pseudomonadati; phylum Pseudomonadota; class Gammaproteobacteria; order Cellvibrionales; family Microbulbiferaceae; genus Microbulbifer; species Microbulbifer jejuensis. Next base: position 35,497 of record NZ_JBLBUB010000006.1, on the reverse strand, counting down.
CTCGCCTCCAATGTGACATACCCGACCCTGAACAGCGGCGTGCGTGACTATACCGAGTTCCAATCGCAGTTACTGGAGCGCTGGCTTTCTACCGATGCGGTGATCGACAACTATCTGGTGCACTATAAAACCGGCGAGCCGATTCCTGAGGATCTTGTTGCCAAGATCAAAAAGGCGTCCAAGTTCAACCAGGGCTTTGCCACAACGGAGTACCTGGCGTCCGCATTAATGGATATGAGGCTGCATACGGCCGATCCAGAAGGTTTGGATCCGGATAGGTTCGAACGCGAAACACTGGCAGAGCTGGGGATGCCGCAAGAGCTGGTTATGCGTCACCGCACGCCGCATTTTGGCCATATCTTTTCCGGTGAAGGCTACTCCGCGGGCTATTACGGCTATATGTGGGCCGATGTCCTGACTTCTGATGCCTCCGAGGCATTCGCCGAATCCGAAGGCGGCTTCTATGACAAGGAGGTGGCTGGCAGACTGGTGAAGCACCTGTTCGCGCCGCGCAATGCCATGGACCCGGCCCAAGCCTACCGCGCTTTCCGTGGTCGCGATGCCCGCATTGAAGCGTTGATGCGCGATCGTGGCTTTCCGGCACCCGAGAAGAAAGACGGCGCTGCAGCGGCCAAAAGATGATGGACTGATTTATACAGCCACAAAAAAAGCCGCCTTTACTGTTGCGGCTTTTTTTTGTGGCGGCCTCTGGTTCAGCGGTGCAATCGTGCTGTTTGTGCCTCAGGGGCAAGTAGGCGGGCTGACCCCCGGTGCAGCTTTGCAATTTTGCAAGGCGGGCGTTTACAGTGGGATACGGATCACAACACCGCCCATGGTCTGCCCCAGTTCAAAGTCATTGCGCGGGCTGTCCACATGATCATTGTGGCAGCTGATACAGGCCGGGGAAACACCCACGTCGGCGTAAACTGCAGTGAAGTATTCGGTCCCCCCCAGTTTCTCGCGCCCGTAGAAATTTTTACCGGGATTATCGATCACATACTGTAGCCCGTTTTTCTCCAATTCGGTGCGTGGTTTGTTTTGTTTGTTGACCGGCCACAGGGATAGGAGGGCGTAGTTGAAGCCGGAGTTTTTTTCCGCTACACGCTCCGCCCCCATACGCATCATTTGCGCGGGTAAAGGCAGCAGCTTCTTATCCTGCCAGTGCTCATCGGCATCGAGGACTTTTTCTTCATTTTGCAAACGGTTCACGACCTGGTTGGTGTAGTTGGCCCTGTCTGCTTCGATGACGGCAAAGATGGCATCCGCCATTCGCTCGGGCGCAATTCCCTGGTTCTTTTCACAGCCAGTGAGCAGGGCCAGACCGGCGACAAAACAAGCGGCAATACGCATAGTGTTCCCCTCCTATTGGGATTTGGTTTTCTGGTTTTTGCTGTTGGACATTCTCGCAATACGGTCGCGAATCAGATCAAAGGTCTGGTGCTTCTCCGCAGGCTTATGCTTGAAATTCTGTGTGATCAACTTTTTATCAGCCAGGGCGGCCAGGGCAAACTCCGCCCCGTGGCAGTTCAGGCAGACGGGCAGCATTTTTTCATTGGGACGGAGGTTGTGGTTCTGGTTGTGGTTGACCACGATTTGACCGTCATGGGGCTCCCGTGGAAGGTGGCAGCTGGCGCAACTGACACCGTTTTCAGGATTGTTTTCCCAGGTACTGAAATGGGGGGAGTCCCTGTAGGCCAGACTGTGCTCGTCACTGTGACAGCCAAGGCAGGCTTCCACTGCGGCATAGTGCACATTGACTGAATGGGCGTCGTGGCAGCTGATGCAGTTCAATTCCCCCGAGGCATCCGCCTGCATGGGGATTCTTGCCTGCAGTGGTGACATGGCCCCGGTGCGCTCAACAAGCCCGTGTGAAAGTTTGGAGGACAGGCGCATCCCGTGTTTGCCCTGGATAAAGGATTCCCTCTGTTCGCTGTGACAGCTTGCACACTGCTCCACCACGTCAAGGCTGCTGAACTGCTGTTTGTTGTCGGTGTGGCAGTGACTGCAGTTGACCGTGGATCTGGCGTGCGCACTTTGCGCCCAGGCCGCGCGGATATCCGCACTTGAGCCGCTTTTCAGATCCAGGTCAGCTTGTTCCAGTTGCAGTGGTTGTTTGTGCGGGTGTTCCTGCAGCCACATCTGCATCGCGGTTCGGGCGGGCAAATGGGCATCCTCCAACAAATCCGGCTGCCCTTCATGGGCAATCAGGAAGTCCTCGTAGAGCGTACCGTTGTCGTGATAGTTATGGCAGCCGGAACTGGCACAGGTTTCGAAACCGAATTCTTTATGGCTATTGCGTTCCTGTGCAATATCGCTGTGGCAATGAAAGCAGAAGTCCCCAGCCAGGCTGACGCCCATCTCGCGGGTAATTTCCGGTTTGTGCTCGGTGTGGCAGCTGATGCACTGGCGCGCATCGAGTGTCTCCAGTAGCTGCGCATTTCTCGGGTCGAGAAATTTTTTTCGCGGGTGGGAATCATCGGCCAGTTCCAGTTCCTCGGCATGGCAATTCAGACACGACTGTTGCATGGCCTCCTCGCCCGCAAAGCCATCGGTATGGCACGACATGCAGTCCAGCTCTATCTGGTGGTGCCCATGGCTCATTTCCCCGGTGATAAACAGGGATTTGTCGGCAACTTCCAGGTTATACGCAGCCAACGAACCCACGGCCAAGGTTAGCAGCAAGCCATAATGCCAGAATTTAAATTGATAGGATTTCATTTAAAAATAATAAACCGCAAGAATATGATAGGAGAGCAGTACCGGCAGTGCCCACAGCAGGGCATAGTGGACACGAGACCACCATTTGCGGTGCTCGCGTAGTTTCAGGTCTGTCCAGTGGTGGTTGCGTGCCATAAACACACCGACAAGCGAACCGGTTGCGGTCGCGGTGAGAAAAACAAGCATCAGTGCCAGGTTCAGGCTTTCTCCCAAGCGGAACCCCGTGTGAACCACAAGGGCAAGAAGAGATATCAGACCAATCACACTGTGCGCATAGCGCCAGTGATCCATATGGCCAAGAGTGAATTTCTTCCAGCGTTTTCGTATGCTGAGCGCTGCTGTCAGCAGGCACAGAACAAGAATGGTGTAGCCGGTAACCTGCTTCCAGAAATTGTCGTACCAGAGTTTCTGCCAGGAAAAGGCTGTTTGTACCGTATCGGGAACCGGTGCAGCCGGCATCAAAAATGCCAGCGCAATAAGGAGCAGGGACAATGCGGATGTGATTAGTATCCCCCTGGCGTGACGCATCACCAGATTGGGCGCAGGAGTATCCAGTAACTCTGCCATCAGCGGGCGGCAGCTGCCGCATACGGAGCCGGCGGTTGTGGCCTGCTGCAATTCATTCAGGGAGCGCTTGCCCTCGGATATGGTTTTGCACAGGTCCCCTTTACTGACCGAGTTGCACTGGCAGACCAGGTAGCTATCGGGGAAGTGCTTGATACTGGTGGCCGTCTGTTTTCCAAACAGACGGCCTGTGTTTGCGAAGTTCTTAAGAGTGCGCTGGTTGACTTTTTCCTGCTGTGCCACAGCCTGGCGCAGGTCGTTGGCCTCATCCCAGCTGCCGATATAGACTGCGCCGAGAATACGTCCATTTTTGACAAACAGTTGGCGATACACTCCTTTGAAACGATTGCGGTAAGCGTCTCTTTGTAAGTTCTGCTGGTACTCGATATTGTCTACAGCAACGTCGCCGATAATGGCACAGGGGATGTGGGCGATCTTGAGCTGGATGTCGGTATAGCTCCCGGTATAGGGGCGCTGTAACAATGCTCCGCCGTGATTGCGACGAATATGGGAGCAGCAACTCTCCACCTGCTCATAACCGGGGCGTACCAATTGGTAAATTTTTTGATCAAATTCGGCACATTCGCCCACGGCATAGATGTCGGGGTCGGAAGTTTGCATCCATTTATTGACAACAATGCCGCGTTGTGTATCCAACCCGCTCTGTCGCGCGAGCGTGACTTCAGGCTGAATCCCGGTACACAACACTATGGCATCTACACTCAGGGTTTTGCCACTGGCAAATCGCAGCCTGGACTTTTTGCCATCCGCTTCGATCGCTTGCAGCGAATCGCCCATTTTGAGATTTACACCGAGCGCAGAGAGCGAGGACTTCAGGAATGCTTCGCCCTCTTCGCCAAGCAGGCCACTGAGCAAATACCCCCGCGACTGCAAAGTGACCGTGTTCTTTGGGGTTTTTAACGCGGTTGCGGCTTCAAGTCCCAATGCACCGGCGCCTATGACGCAAATATCGGCGTGCCGATCACGCAGGCTGACCAAATCATTGGTATTACGCAGGCTGCGAAAGGGGTAGACAGTGGGAAGATCGGTGCCGGCAATCTGGGGAATGGCCGGATTGGAGCCGGTAGCCAGAATCAATTTGGTGTAAGGCTGTGTATTTCCCGCAGCGTCGGTCACAGTTTTTTGAGTGCGGTCAATGGAGAGGATTTTTCGGTCGATATATTCGGCCAGCCTGTGGTCACGCCTGCCAAGAATGGGGTTGTCCAGCTCCGCCAGTTCCACATGGCGGGACAGGTACTGTGAAAGTTTTACCCGGTTATAGGGCGATTCCGTCTCGGCCCCATAGATAACAACTTGCGCCTCATCACAAAACTCCAACAGTTTTTGCGCACAGCGGACACCAACCGGCCCTGTGCCCACAATAACGTAAATTGGATAGCTGTTATTGCTTGTGTACGTGTTATCTGGTGAGTATTGCTGAACAGGTGAACTGTCTAGTTCAGTCATACATCCCCCCAAGTCCTTCAGCTTTCGCCACGGGTCCGACTGTTATTCTTTTTTTAAACCACAAACCTTTGAACACCAATTAGACCCACATCCCACAGGAAGATTTTTTTTTAAACTCTAATTCCTCTATATTTAAACAAAATTAAATAAACGTCTAGTGTTGAATGAGGGCGATGAAGAAAAGGCTGTTTAGGGAGTTTGGTGCGGTAGGTGACGCTATCTGGTTGTCACCGCATACTTTTGGAGGTGGAAAGGGGGAAATGTCCAATGAGGTGTTAATCGATTTATTTTGTAAAGTGAAGCTTTCGGTCAGTTTTTGAGCGTTTGTGAATGGGTTTCGCGGGGTGGTGGCAAAGGGGCTGAAGTCATGCGGCCCCATCCCTGACGGCTGCACAAGCTTTTAGCGGTCGGGCCCTGCATTACACAGTGTTGCGTAGCGGCCGGGTCTTGCCTGATTACAAAAGTAGGTCAGTCACGGCTTACCCCCGGATATTTTCACGAATAATCCTCAGGATGGCTGGTAAAGAACGTAGAGCTCCTTTTCCTCCAGGGCCGTGCGGCGGGTTAGTGCCTCCCCAACTTTCTGATAGTCTATTTTAAAATCTCGAACCATTTCCGGGGTAAAAGCTTCGTGGTTGTACTGCTTGCAGAACTGTACAACCGTATTGGCGATTTCGTTCATATCGGAGCGGAAATCCTTCACCACCTGTAGGGTGTGGGTATCGCCGGCGAGCGTCTGCTCCAGGTAAACATAAAAGCGCACGTTTTCCTTGATCAGGTGGGCCTGGAAGGTGGATTTGAACTGGGTGAGTAGCTGGGACAGCTGGCGATAATTTTGCTGCTCATACCCCTCTGACCAGATGCGCTGGAAAATGCCGACCAGTTTCCGATGGTCGTCTTCCAGGGCCTTGATGAGTGTGGGGTCGTAGGAGATGGTCCGGCTCCCCTTGGCGCTGGTGTAGGCGCTGCGGGTGTATCTCTCTTCGAGATCTGCGCTGTCTCTCGACTTGTCACTTCGGAACATACCGGAAAGAAAGCTAAGCATGTGTCATACCCTTGATAGAGATTATGGATTGGTGCGTTGTGCGAGTGTGTTGTTCCGCGGATGTGGGGAGTGCCCAGTGGGGTCGGCACTGTTTCGCCCTGGCCGGGAGTGGCGGATTTTACATTGGATGACAGGCGCTTTGATGCCGAATAGAGACCTGATTCAGATGGGATACGAAAGATGAGAGGTGTATCACAACTCCGGGGCAGGAGCTTATTGCATTCTCAAAAGATTGATAAAGCCCCTGTGTTTACGGTTGATGAAAAAGAATAAACCCGGCACTGCCGGGCTTATTCTTGATTTGTCTAGCGCTGATCCAGGGGGGTATAGTCGCGCTGGGTGTGGCCGGTGTAAAGCTGGCGAGGGCGGCCAATCTTGTAGGGGTTGGAGATCATTTCATTCCAGTGGGCAATCCAGCCTGCAGTGCGGCCGGTGGCAAAAATGACGGTAAACATATCGGTGGGGATGCCGATGGCTTTCATAATAATGCCGGAGTAGAAATCCACGTTCGGGTAGAGTTTCTTTTCCACAAAGTAGTCGTCTTCAAGGGCGATCTTCTCGAGTTTCCTGGCGATCTTCAGCAATGGGTCATGCTCGACACCCATAGCACCGAAAACCTCGTCACAGATACCCTGCATGACGCGGGAGCGCGGGTCGAAGTTTTTATAGACGCGATGGCCGAAGCCCATCAGGCGGAAGGGGTCGTTCTTGTCTTTGGCGCGCTTCACAAACTCATCGATACGGCTTTCATCACCGATCTCCTGCAGCATATTCAGTACCGCTTCGTTGGCTCCACCGTGCGCGGGCCCCCACAGAGCGGCAATGCCGGAGGAAATGCACGCGAATGGGTTGGCGCCGGAGGAACCGGCCAGGCGAACGGTAGAGGTAGAGGCGTTCTGCTCGTGGTCTGCATGCAACAGGAAGATGATATCCATCGCCTTGGCCACAATCGGGTCAATCCTGCTGGACTCACAGGGGTTGCCAAACATCATGTGCAGAAAGTTTTCGGAGTAGCTGCGGCTGTTGTCCGGGTACATAAAGGGCTGGCCGGTGGAGTGCTTGTAGCACATGGCGGCCAGGGTCGGCATTTTCGCGATCAGGCGGTGTGCGGAAATTTCGCGGTGTTCCGGATTGTTGATGTCCAGGGAGTCATGATAGAAGGAGGCGAGGGCGCCGACCACACCGCACATCATGGCCATGGGGTGGGCATCGTAGCGGAAACCTTTAAAGAAACTCACCAGGGATTCATGCACCATGGTGTGTGACAGGATGGTGTCAACATATTCCTTTTTCTGTTTGGCGCTGGGCAACTCCCCATTCATCAGCAGGTAGCAGGTTTCCAGATAATCGGACTGCTGTGCCAGTTGCTCAATAGGGTAGCCGCGGTGTAAGAGCTGGCCTTTGGCGCCATCGATAAACGTGATTTTGGATTCGCAGGCAGCGGTGGATACGAAGCCCGGGTCATAGGTGAACAAGCCCTTGCCGGTCAGGCGGCTGACATCGACCACCTCGGGGCCGAGGGTGCCGGAGAGAACGGGCATCTCAATAGCGCCGTCAATACCATCAACCGTGAGTAGCGCTTTCTTATCGGACATTGCGGACTCCTAAAAAACTGTTCTTTTGGCGGCCCTTCCCCAGAGTTCTCTTGGGTTGGCAGCCTTTTGAGCGGGGCCAAACTTAAGTGCCGGACCGTAAATTGTCAAACCAAAAGGGGTGGACGGCCAGTCTGGCTGCGACAGGATATCCGGTAACAGGGCGGGCTCCCTGGAGCTTTTATCTGAAGGGAGGCATAAAAGTCTACGGAAATCCTGTGGTCCCAGGGGACTATTTGCAGGGACCCCCAAAGCGGGCCTGTTTCAGGGCATTCGTTGTGTTTTGACTATCGAGTGCCTATAATCCGCGCGGCTTGCGCCACGGTACGGCTACTTTTGTATAAGACTCACCCGGGTCGAGTGCGAAGTGATCAGCAAGCAGCTCGCCCCTCCATTGAAAAGCTAACGGGCGCCCGGTCGTTCAGGGCAACAAGGTGTTTTTCCTGTGAACAAAAACAGACCTGTCAATCTAGATCTTTCCACTATTCAGCTTCCCGCTGCTGCTTTGGCTTCGATTTTGCACCGCATTTCCGGCGTTGTGCTCTTTGCGGTCGTCGCGCTGTTGCTCTATTTGCTCGATGTCAGCCTGAAATCGGCGCAGGGTTTCGCCGATGTGGCGGCCGTATTCAACAGCATACCTGCCAAGGTCGTGTTGTGGGCTTCCCTGGCCGCCCTTATTTACCATCTTTTGGCCGGTGTGCGTCACCTGTTGATGGATTTGGGCATCGGTGAGAGCCTGGAAGGTGGCCGCCGCAGCGCTGTCACGGTGCTGGTGCTAAGCGTCATTCTTATTCTACTGGCGGGGGTATGGTTGTGGTAAGAACAGTAACAAGCTTTGGCCGTAGCGGCACTTTCGACTGGTTGTACCAGCGCGTTACCGCGGTGGTGTTGATCGCGTATCTTCTCTTCATTGTGGGCTTTATTTTCCTCGCAAAAGATTTTGGCTACCAGGCCTGGTCGGAGTTGTTCGCCCAGCGCTGGATGCGTGTGTTCAGTCTGGTGGCCCTGCTGTCCGTCATTATTCACGCCTGGATCGGCCTCTGGTCTGTTGTCACCGATTACATCACTAATCGGGTGATGGGTGGCAAAGCCACGGCGCTGCGCCTGTTTGTGGAAACGGCTCTGGCTGCAATTGCCGTGTTGTACACGGTGTGGGGCATCGAAATTCTCTGGGGTGTATAAACGATGGCGAACATGCGTACTATTTCCTTTGACGGGGTTGTAATTGGCGGCGGTGGAGCCGGCATGCGCGCGGCACTGCAGATGGCCCGCTCTGGCTACAAAACCGCTGTCATCACCAAGGTCTTCCCGACCCGTTCACACACGGTGTCCGCCCAGGGTGGTATCACCTGCGCGATTGCCAGTGCCGACCCGAATGATGATTGGCGCTGGCATATGTACGACACGGTAAAGGGATCTGATTACATCGGTGATCAGGACGCTATCGAATATATGTGTTCAGTGGGTCCCGAGGCGGTGTTCGAGCTGGAGCATATGGGCCTTCCTTTCTCCCGTACCGAGGTGGGCCGTATCTACCAGCGCCCGTTCGGCGGCCAGTCAAAAGACTACGGCCGCGGGGGCCAGGCTGCACGCACCTGTGCGGCGGCAGACCGCACCGGGCACGCTCTGCTGCACACCCTTTACCAGAACAATATCAGGCACAATACCGAGTTCCTGAATGAATGGTTTGCCATTGACCTGGTGAAGAACCAGGATGGGGCTGTTGTCGGTGTGATCGCTTTATGTATCGAAGATGGCGAGATCGTCTTTATCAAGTCCAGGGCGACAGTGTTCGCCACTGGTGGCGCCGGTCGAATCTACGCCTCCACCACCAATGCCCATATCAATACCGGTGACGGTGTGGGGATGGCCCTGCGTGCGGGTATGCCGGTGCAGGATATTGAGATGTGGCAGTTTCACCCCACCGGTATCTATGGTGCCGGCGTACTGGTGACCGAAGGCTGTCGCGGTGAGGGCGGCTACCTGATCAACAAGGACGGCGAGCGCTTTATGGAGCGCTACGCGCCCAATGCCAAAGATCTCGCCGGTCGCGATGTCGTGGCCCGCTCCATGGTGCTTGAAACGCTCGATGGCCGCGGTTGTGGCCCCGAGGGCGATCACGTATTGCTGAAAATCGACCACCTGGGAGAAGAATTGCTCAACAGCCGTCTGCCGGGTATCTGCGAGCTGTCCAAGACGTTTGCCCATGTGGATCCGGTGAAGGCACCGATACCCGTGGCACCCACCTGTCACTATATGATGGGCGGTATCCCCACCAATGTGCACGGCCAGGCGCTTACCCAGGATGCGGCCGGCAATGACCATATCATCGACGGCTTCTACGCTTGTGGTGAGGTGGCCTGTGTCTCGGTACACGGTGCCAATCGCCTCGGCGGCAACTCCCTGCTGGACCTGGTGGTCTTTGGCCGCGCTTCCGGCCTGTTTATCGAGAAGGCCCTGCGCGAGGGGATTGAGCACCGCGAAGCCTCCGAGTCCGATATCGAAGCCGCCATGGCACGCCTGAACCGCCTGGAGATCAGTGAGACCGGTGAAAAGGCCTCCGATCTGCGCAAAGAACTGCAGGGTGTGATGCAGAACCATTTCGGTGTATTCCGCCGCGGCGACTTTATGGCGGAAGGTGTGAAGAAGCTGGCGGGTCTGCGCGAGCGTATTGAGACGGTGCGCCTGGACGACAGGAGCCGCGCCTTCAATACCGCCCGTATCGAAGCGCTGGAGCTGCAGAATCTACTCGAGGTTGCCGAGGCCACAGCGATTGCCGCCGAAGCCCGCACCGAGAGCCGTGGCGCCCACGCACGCGAAGACTTCCAGGAGCGTGACGATGAGAACTGGTTGTGTCATTCCCTGTATTTCCCGGCGGAAAAACGGGTTGGCAAGCGTGCGGTAAACTTTGCCCCAACCACCATGGATGCCTTTGAACCAAAAGCTCGGACCTACTGATTCGGGAGCGGAATAGAGTATGTTGAAAGTAAGCATTTACCGTTACAACCCGGAAACCGACAAAGCGCCTTATATGCAGGACTACGAGTTGGATACCCAGGGCAAGGATCTGATGGTGCTGGACGTGCTGGAGCTGCTCAAGGCCGAGGACGCGACCCTGTCCTTTCGCCGCTCCTGTCGCGAGGGTGTATGCGGTTCCGACGGGATGAATATCTCCGGACGCAACGGCCTGGCCTGTACCACGCCCCTGTCGGAAGCGGCACCGAAAAATAAACTGGTGTTGCGTCCACTACCGGGTATGCCGGTGATCCGCGATTTGGTGGTGGATATGGAACTGTTCTACGAACAGTACAAAAAGATCGAGCCGTATCTGCAAAATGATACCCCGGCGCCCGCGATTGAGCGCCTGCAGTCCCCGCAAGAGCGTGAAAAACTCGACGGCCTGTACGAGTGTATTCTGTGCGCCTGCTGCTCCACCGCCTGTCCGTCCTATTGGTGGAACCCCGACAAGTTTATCGGGCCGGCCGGGTTGCTGCAGTCCTACCGCTTTCTGGCGGACAGCCGCGACCTGGCCACCGACGAGCGACTTTCCAACCTGGACGACCCCTTCAGTGTATTCCGCTGTCACAGTATTCAGAACTGTGTGAATGTGTGCCCAAAGGGATTAAATCCCACGCGCGCTATTGGCCATATCCGCAACATGCTATTGACCCGTGCGGTATAGGGGACAGGGTCGCCCTGCCAGTGTCCGCCTATTGCGGACCGACCGGGTAACGTACTGATCCAATGACATCAAGCCGATAAACCGGCATTCAATTGAAAAGGGGAGGTGGCTTTAGGCGCCTCCCCTTTTGTGAGTGAAAGGAAAGGCAGTGGCGTAAGCGATGAGAAGCGCACTGCAACTGAGGTAGGCATTAACATGCACGAAAGTACCATGGAGCAGCTGTGGCGCAGCTCCCATATCTCCGGGGGCAATGCCGCCTACGTGGAGGCGCTGTACGAGATCTATTTGCACGATGCCAACGGGGTGCCGGAGGAGTGGCGCAATTACTTTGACAGCCTCCCCCGAGTGGGGGGAAGCAATGATGTTTCCCACGCTGCGGTGCGCCAGCACTTTGAACTGCTCAGCAGGCACCGCGCGCGCCCGGTTGTGGCGCCCGGCTCCGGTTCCGTGAATATCGAGCACGAGCGCAAGCAGATCAAAGTGCTGCAATTGATCGAATCCTACCGCCACCGCGGTCACAAAAAGGCCACCCTGGACCCGCTCGGCCTGATGGCCCGTGAACAGGTGCCAGACCTGCAGCTGAATTACCACGGTCTTACCGAGGGGGATTTTGACACCACCTTCAATACCGGCAGCCTCTTTATCGGCAAGGAAGAGGCGACCCTGAGGGAAATTATCGAGAATCTGGAGCACACCTACTGCGGTAACCTGGGTGCAGAGATTATGCACCTGTCCAACCTCGAAGAGCAGCAGTGGCTCCAGCAGCGCCTGGAGCGCAGCCAGTCCAGGGCCAATTTCGGCAACGACATTCGCATTGAAATCCTGCAGCGTCTCTCCGCAGCGGAGGGGCTTGAACGCCACCTGGACTCCAAGTACCCGGGCACCAAGCGCTTCGGCGTGGAGGGCGGGGAAAGCCTGATTCCCATGATGGATGCGCTGATTCGTCGCTCCGGCACCTATGGTGTGAAGGAAATCGTCATCGGCATGGCCCACCGCGGTCGCCTGAACACCCTGGTGAATATTCTCGGCAAAAATCCCACAGACCTGTTCCAGGAGTTCGAAGGCAAGAAGACCCTGGATACTTCCGGTGATGTCAAGTATCACCAGGGCTTCTCCTCCAACGTGATGACCCCCGGTGGCGAAGTGCACCTGGCGCTGGCTTTCAATCCCTCGCATCTGGAAATCTGTGCCCCGGTGGTTGTCGGCTCCGTACGCGCCCGCCAGGATCGCCGCAAGGATGGCACCGGTGAGAAGGTCATGCCCATCAATATCCATGGTGATGCGGCGTTTGCCGGTCAGGGTGTTGTGCAGGAAACCCTGCAGATGTCCCAGACCCGCGGTTACTACACCGGTGGCACGGTACATATCGTACTGAACAATCAGGTGGGTTTTACCACCAGTAAGCGCGAGGACGCTCGCTCCACCGAGTACTGTACTGACCCGGCCAAGATGATTGATGCCCCGGTACTGCACGTCAACGGCGACGACCCGGAAATGGTGGTGTTGGCGGCACTGCTGGCGGTGGATTACCGCTATGAGTTCAAGAAAGACATTGTCATCGACCTGGTGTGCTACCGCCGCCGGGGCCACAACGAGACCGATGATCCCTCCGGCACCCAGCCGCTGATGTATCAGGCGATTCGCAAGCACAAGACCACCCGTACGCTGTTTGCAGAGAAGCTGATCAGCCAGGGTGTTCTGGACAAACCGGCGGCAGACAAGCTGGCCAATGATTACCGCGACAAGCTGGATGCGGGCGAAGACGTGGCCACCGGCTTGGTAAAACAGCCGGATGCTTCCATGTTTGTGGATTGGAGTCCCTATCTGGGTCACGACTGGCAGGAGCCTGCGGATACCGGTTTTGCCCTGCCGAAACTGCAGGATGTGGCCAACCGCATGACCACCGTGCCCGACGGTATTGTGATGCAGCGCCAGGTCTCCAAAATTTACGATGATCGGCGCAAAATGGCCGCCGGCGCTCTGCCGCTGAACTGGGGCATGGCGGAGACTTTGGCCTACGGCACCCTGTTGGAGCAGGGCTGTCTGATCCGCTTCACTGGTGAGGACGTGGGACGCGGTACTTTCTCTCACCGCCATGCGGTGATTCACAGCCAGAAAGACGGCCAGTGCTATGTGCCCCTGCAGCACATGTTTGAAGACCAACCGCCATTTTATATCTATGACTCCCTGCTCTCGGAAGAGGCGGTACTGGCCTTTGAATACGGCTACTCCACCACTACACCGAAATCCCTGGTGGTGTGGGAAGCGCAATTCGGGGACTTCGCCAATGGTGCCCAGGTGGTGATCGACCAGTTCATCACTTCCGGTGAGCACAAGTGGGGGCGTATGTGCGGCCTGGTGTTGATGCTGCCACACGGTTATGAGGGCCAGGGTCCGGAGCACTCCTCAGCCCGCCTGGAGCGCTTTATGCAGCTGTGTGCCGAGCACAATATCCAGGTGTGTAATGCCACTACGCCTGCGCAGATCTTTCACCTGCTGCGCCGCCAGGTGATCCGCCCGATGCGCCGCCCACTGGTCATTATGAGCCCGAAGTGGATTTTGCGTCACAAGCTGGCCACTTCCAGCCTGGAGGCGCTGGCGGAGGGGCGTTTCCACACTGTGATCCAGGATCAGGGCGTGGACCCGGCCAAGGTCAAGCGTCTGGTCCTGTGTTCCGGCAAGGTGTACTACCACCTGCTGGAGGCGCGTCTGGAGCGCACGCAGGAAGATGTGGCCCTTGTGCGTATCGAACAGCTGTACCCCTTCCCAGACGAAGCATTCGTGGAGGCGGTGTCCGTGTACAAGAATATTAAGAGTGCCGCCTGGTGCCAGGAAGAGCCCATGAACCAGGGCGCCTGGTACCACAGCCAGCACCATCTGCGCCGCCTGCTGGCGGAAACGCACCCCAAGCTGGACCTGGAATATGTGGGCCGCGCGCCCTCAGCGGCCCCTGCGGCGGGCTATATGTCCACGCACCTGGAGGAACAGAATAAGTTCATCAACGAGGCGCTGACCGTCAAACAACGACGGCAGTCAGTAAAGCAGAGTCAATCTCAGGAAACAGGAAAATGACGATCGAGATTAAAGCGCCAACTTTCCCGGAATCCGTCCAGGACGGCACAGTTGCCACCTGGCATAAAAAACCCGGCGAAGCCGTGTCCCGCGATGAACTGATCGTGGATATCGAAACCGATAAAGTGGTACTGGAAGTGGTTGCGCCGGCAGACGGCGCCCTTTCCGAGATCCTCAAGGATGAGGGCGATACCGTGCTCTCCAATGAAGTGATCGCCAAGTTTGAGCCGGGAGCCGGCGCCGCAGCTACTCCGGCAGAAGAGCAGGCCGAGGCGCCTGCCGCCGAAGACGCAGTGCCCGCCGCCGGTGAAAAAATCACCATGCCCTCTGCCAGGAAGATGGCAGCGGAAAAGGGCCTTGACCTGGCCGGTGTGGAAGGCACCGGTAAGGGTGGGCGCATTCTCAAAGAGGATGTAATGAAGGCCGGCACAGCACCCGCGGCTGTGGCGCCTGTGGCTGCTGCTGAGGTGGCAGTTGCTGCGGGTGAGCGTGTAGAAAAACGCGTACCCATGAACCGTATGCGCAAACGCATTGCCGAGCGCTTACTGGACGCGAGTCAGTCCACCGCCATGCTCACCACCTTCAATGAAGTCAACATGCAGCCGGTGATGGACCTGCGCAAAAACTACAAAGCGCTGTTTGAGAAGGTCCATAACGGCACCCGCCTGGGCTTTATGGGCTTTTTCGTCAAAGCTGCGGTAGAGGCCCTGAAACGCTTCCCAGCGGTAAACGCTTCTATCGACGGTAACGATATCGTCTACCACGGCTACCAGGATATCGGTGTGGCGGTATCTTCCCCAAAAGGGCTGGTAGTGCCGATCTTGCGCAATGCTGAGAATCTGGGCCTTGCGGATATGGAAAACCGTATCCGCGATCTGGGCACGCGTGCCCGCGACGGCAAGCTCTCCATTGAAGAGATGACCGGGGGCACCTTCACCATTACCAATGGCGGCGTGTTTGGCTCCCTGCTTTCCACCCCGATCCTGAACCCGCCGCAAACCGCAATCCTGGGTATGCACAAAATCCAGGAGCGTCCCATGGCAGTCGATGGTAAGGTGGAAATCCTGCCGATGATGTACCTGGCACTGTCTTACGATCACCGCCTGATCGACGGTAAGGAAGCGGTTGGCTTTCTGGTGGCCATTAAAGAGATGATCGAAGATCCGGCGCGCATTCTGCTCGAAATCTGAGCGCCTTTGTTCAGGGGCCGCCCCGGCGGTTCCCTCGATCACACTGAATTTAGAAAAATCTGGAACTGATCATGTCGGAAAAATTTGACGTAATCGTAATTGGCTCTGGTCCCGGTGGTTATGTCGCTGCCATCCGTGCCGCTCAACTGGGTCTGAAAACCGCCTGTATCGAAAAGTGGAAGGACAGGGAAGGGAAAAACGTAAACGGTGGTACCTGCCTGAATGTGGGTTGTATCCCATCGAAGGCTTTGCTGGACAGCTCGTGGAAATATCACGAGGCCAAGGATACGCTCGGTGTGCACGGCATCTCGGTTGGCAAGGTCAAGATGGATGTCAACAAAATGATCGAGCGCAAGGAAGAGATCGTCAACAAGCTGACCGGTGGTGTGGCCGGCTTGTTCAAGGCCAATAAAGTGACCTCCATTTTTGGCACCGGCAAATTGCTGGCGAACAAAAAAGTGGAAGTGACTGATGATGAGGGCAAGTCTGCGATCTTTGAGGCGGAACATGTGATTCTGGCTTCCGGCTCTGTACCTGTGAACATTCCGCCCGCCCCGGTGGACAACACGGTTATCGTGGATTCAACCGGCGCCCTGGAATTCACCGAAGTACCCAAGCGCCTGGGTGTTATCGGCGCTGGCGTGATTGGTTTGGAGCTGGGCTCTGTCTGGAGCCGCCTGGGTTCCGACGTTGTGGTTCTGGAGGCGCTGGACAAATTCCTGCCAGTGATGGACCAGCAGATTGCGAAAGAATCCCAAAAGATTCTCAAAAAGCAGGGCCTGGATATCCGCCTTGCCTGCCGTGTTACCGGTTCTGAAGTGCAGGGTGGGGAAGTGGTTGTCACCTACCAGGACAAAGACGGTAAGGAGCACAGCGAAACCTTCGACAAACTGATCGTTTGCGTGGGCCGCCGCCCCTACACCGAAGGCCTGCTGGCCGAAGATGCCGGTGTGAAGATGGACGAGCGCGGATCTATCTATGTCAACGATCTGTGCATGACCTCCGCACCGGGCGTTTGGGCGGTTGGCGACGTGGTGCGCGGCCCCATGCTGGCACACAAGGCTTCTGAGGAAGGGGTTGTGGTTGCCGAGCGCATCGCCGGCCAGAAGCCCATGATGAACTACGACGTGATCCCCAATGTGATTTACACCCACCCGGAAATCGCCTCGGTTGGCCGTACCGAAGAGCAGGTTAAGGCCGATGGCGAGCCCTACAACGTGGGTAGCTTCCCGTTCGCGATCAACGGTCGTGCCATGGCGGCCAATGATACTCAGGGCCTGGTAAAAATTATCGCCCACGCGGAAACTGATCGCGTATTGGGTGCCCATATTGTCGGCCCGTCCGCCGCAGATTTGGTGCAGCAGGTGGCGATTGCGATGGAATTCGGTTCCAGTGCCGAGGATATCGGTATGACCGTATTTGCGCACCCGACTCTTTCCGAGACCGTGAAGGAAGCGGCCCTTGGTGTGAATGGCCATGCGATTCACGCCGTAAACCGCAAAAAGCGCAAGTAAGCGCAATTTTCGATCGCGGGGCAGCCAATTAAAAGTTAAGTGGCTGCCCCGGTTTCATTTGCGGAATTCAAAATTTGCAGTGGTGTAAAGGTTGAATTTTGTCTTCAGGTGCAGAGTAATCTGCAATTCATAAACACATGTTAGATGTGAATTGGTATTGACTATGAACTTGCATGAGTATCAGGGCAAACAACTGTTTGCGGCATACGGATTGCCGGTTTCCAAAGGCATTGCGGCGGAAACCCCGGCAGCGGCAGTAGCGGCGGCTGACGAGATTGGTGGTGATAAGTGGGTGGTTAAGGCCCAGGTACACGCGGGGGGCCGCGGTAAAGCGGGTGGTGTAAAGCTGGTAGATTCCAAGGCGGAAATTGAAGAATTTGCCAAACAATGGCTGGGTGAGCGTTTGGTAACTTACCAGACAGATGAGAATGGCCAACCGGTAACCCGCATCCTGGTTGAGAGCTGCACCGATATCGATCAGGAACTCTACCTGGGTGCGGTTGTGGATCGCTCCACCCGTCGTATCGTTTTTATGGCGTCCACCGAAGGCGGCGTTGAAATTGAGAAAGTCGCGGAAGAAACCCCGGAAAAAATTCTGAAAGCGACCATTGATCCACTGGTGGGCGCCCAGCCGTACCAGGGGCGTGAGCTGGCGTTTAAACTGGGCCTGAACCCGACCCAGGTTAAGCAGTTCACCAAGATCTTCCTGGGTCTTGCGAAAATGTTCCAGGAAAAAGATCTGGCCCTGTTGGAAATCAATCCGCTGGTGATCACCACCGAAGGCAACCTGCACTGCCTGGACGCCAAGGTGGTGATCGACGGAAACGCCCTGTACCGCCACGCTGACTTGCGCGAAATGCACGATCCTTCCCAGGAAGATCCGCGCGAATCGCATGCGGCCAGGTTTGACCTGAACTACGTAGCGCTCGATGGCAGCATCGGCTGTATGGTCAACGGTGCTGGCCTGGCTATGGGCACTATGGACATCGTGAACCTGCACGGCGGCAAGCCGGCCAACTTCCTCGACGTGGGCGGCGGCGCCACCAAAGAGCGGGTTGTGGAAGCGTTCAAAATCATCCTCTCAGACGAGAACGTAAAAGCCGTACTGATCAATATCTTCGGCGGTATCGTTCGCTGTGACATGATTGCCGAAGGGGTGGTTGGCGCAGTGAAAGAAGTGGGTGTAAAAGTGCCGGTTGTGGTGCGTCTGGAAGGTAACAACGCAGACCTGGGCGCCAAGGTGTTGAGCGACAGTGGCTTGAACATTATCGCGGCCACCAGCCTGACCGATGCGGCTCAGCAAGTGGTTAAAGCTGCGGAGGGTAAATAATCATGTCAGTACTGATTAATAAAGACACTAAAGTAATCTGTCAGGGCTTCACCGGCTCCCAGGGGACTTTCCACTCCGAGCAGGCGATTGCGTACGGCACCAAAATGGTGGGTGGTGTGACGCCGGGTAAAGGCGGCCAGACTCACCTGGGCCTGCCGGTATTCAACACCGTGAAAGAAGCCGTGGCAGCCACCGGTGCAGAGGCCTCGGTTATCTACGTGCCCGCGCCCTTTTGTAAGGATTCCATCCTGGAAGCGGCCAATGGCGGTATCAAGCTGATCGTTTGTATCACCGAAGGTATCCCGACACTGGATATGCTCGACGCCAAAGTGAAGTGTGATGAATTGGGTGTGCGCCTGATCGGCCCCAACTGTCCGGGTGTGATTACTCCGGGTGAGTGCAAGATCGGCATTATGCCAGGTCACATTCACAAGCCGGGTAAAGTAGGCATCGTTTCCCGTTCCGGCACCCTGACGTATGAAGCAGTGAAGCAGACCACCGACTACGGTTTCGGCCAGTCCACTTGCGTGGGCATCGGTGGAGACCCCATTCCCGGTTCCAACTTCATTGATATCCTGGAAATGTTCCAGAAGGACCCGCAGACCGAAGCCATCGTAATGATTGGTGAAATCGGCGGGACCGCTGAAGAGGAAGCGGCGGCTTACATCAAGGAAAACGTCACCAAGCCGGTGGTTTCCTATATTGCTGGTGTTACTGCACCTCCCGGTAAGCGCATGGGTCACGCGGGCGCGATCATCTCCGGTGGTACAGGCACCGCGGATGAAAAGTTTGCCGCTCTGGAAGATGCCGGGGTAAAAACCGTGCGTTCACTGGCGCAGATTGGCGACGCTCTGAAGGAAGTTACGGGCTGGTAATAGCCGGGCAACTGCCTATCCGTGAAAAAGGCCGCTTTATCTATAGCGGCCTTTTTTGTGCTGTATAAATAGAAAATATTCTATCAATACTGCGGGGCTATAGCCGCATGAAACGGCGCGAGGTATTGTTACTCCTTCTTTTGCATTTCTAACGCACAGTGCAGCGGCAGAGCACATGGGTGGGCTGTCACGCTTGCCACCTATTGTTTAGTGGTGCATGTTGTACCCTGTGTCATTGATTGCTCGATAAAGCTTGCTCTATTGGTGCATTTCATCACAACGTTGTTTCCATGTCTAAAGTCAGTGGCAGCAAATAAGGCCATTATTTCCGAATTTCCTGGTGGGACGCTTTTTCTAGTCCTGTTGGGATATGCGCTTGCAGGTTGAGTCGGATTTTTTTAATGGGTGGCGGTAATCGTTTTTAAAGGTTTACCCGTTTCATCAAGAAAAGCTATCTCTGCATTACCTTCTGGTGTTACTTTTAACTCAAGCCGTGAATTACCATTGGCATCAAAAAGCTGAAGTGTCGAGTTTTTATCCGCCTTTTTTCCCAAGAAAACACGTTTTGTAATGGGGTATATTCCTTGCTCTGAAAGCTGCTCGTCTTTATTTGAAAACACAGGCCGGTCTAAGCCGTCAACCACATCATTAAATGTCAATCCTGCAAAGTGCTTTCCACCTGCATCAACTCCTAGCAATTGCATTTGCTGATCTTGTTGGTATCTGTCAAAGGTCAAGCTTAAGCCACTCGATGGCTGTCCATTTTCTTTTAATTTACCATTAAAAATGAAGCCACCATTTTCTGTCCCTTCATCATTAAAGAAAAGCATGCCCGCCATTGCTCTCGGGTGGTCTATTTCTTTATTTTTAAAAAAAGCCCCCGGAAATAAGCTTCTATTCGATATAGTCAACCGAATGGTCCCGTCTGGTTCTTTGATGTTTATTCGTTGTACATCAATCTCAGCAAATTTTGGATTGTTAATTTTATAGATGCCAAATGAGATTGCAGAAAAGGCAACAACAAAAACGGCAAAAAAACAAAATAAAAGTCGCTTTTGTGACTGTTTAAGCTCTAAAAGCTCTTTTTCAAAATTTTGTTGGTTCATGTTCAGCCTATGTTATTAAGTGCGCCGCTAATACTAAAGAGCAGGCATGCTCTAGCGGGTCCGATGCCATTGCTTGTTGCATGCTCTTCGTCCAGGCAATATTCGGTGAAAGTTTAAGATTATCGTACACAAAATGCAAGATTCTCCGTTGAGGCGGTTGGGAATCTTTGCTGGGCGTATGAAGAATATGAAAGCTCATCGCTAAACAGATCATTCGTGTTCATTTTATCACTCCATCTGGTGGCTTGTAGATTTGATTATTTGCACAAACTTACGAAGAGCCTTGCACTTCTTCCAATGGCTTTCAATTTCTTATTGTGGTAACAAAGACGATTTTTCTATATTGTTTTTTATCATCCGACATTTGTTTCTCCTTTTCATAATTGAGAATAACGGTGAGTGATTTCATAAAACTATTTTACAGGAGTTCTGCCAACCATCATTACGTCGTAAGATCTACGGATCTGTAGAGGCGCTTCAAAAGGATCTAGATGAATGGCTCGTATATTACAATAATGATCGCACCCATCAGGGTATGAAGTGTTGCAGCCGCACTCCGATGGCAACACTTGTTGATGGAAAAGGCATCTGGAAGGAAAAGCTCGTAAACTGAATTAGACCTGACAGAACACCTTCTGAAAAACCGGTAACTGTAAAATCAAGTCTGAACTACTAGTGCGCCACGAAGCGCTAATTTACCAGCAGCTGAAAGTGCTGCCTGAGAAAGTGGTGACCCGCCACACTCTGTATCGAGTCTTGAGCGTCGGAAGGTAACGACCGGGGTTAAGCGTAGACAGAAATGATGCAGGCCGTAAGCGAAAGCTGAAGTGATTGAGTCCCGTTAACAGACCTTTGTGAGAAGGCCGATAGTGTTAGTAGTCTAGAAGGCAATATTGCTAAACCCAATATAGGGCAGGTTTTAGCAGCTTCTTCGGGATCGGTGAACATGGCATGTAGCAAAGGTAAATAAGTGAACGTGGGAGATCCAATAGCTCTTCCAGGATGGAAGTATCGATCAACAAGTGTAGCAGCGAGGAGATCGAGATGGCTATTTGGAAGTCAGATCGGCCATAGTACTGTTGAAGCGGGGTAACGCCTGCGGAGGGAAGGGCCGTGGGTAAAATCAACCTCGGAGAGGAAACGTTGTGGGGTCACCAGAATTCCAACATACAGCGACAACGAAATTGACGAGGATAACGCAGCTATCTCAAAGTGATGCCAATAAGCCGTTTCACTGCTTAATGCACCACTTTAATGTGGAATCACTGAGAGTCTGCTTTCAAGAGCTGAAAGGAAAGAAGGCAATTGGAAGTGATGGCGTAAGTAAAGATATGTACGGAGCGAACCTCGATGAGAATCTACCCCGGATCGTCCAGCAGCTGAAAAGCATGTCATATCGGCCAAGTCCGGTCAGGCAAGTTTTAATCCCCAAGGAAGGGCAAGCAGGTGCAGTGCGACCGTTGGGTATCAGTAACTTCGAGGATAAACTTATCCAGAAGATGACCCAGAAATTACTAGAGAGCATCTACGAGCCACTTTTCCTGGACTGCTCCTTTGGGTTCAGGCCAAAGAAAAGTTGCCACGATGCCATCCAAGCCTTGGGTACCCATCTTCTTCACCATGAAGTTGACACTGTCATTGACATTGACTTATCCAACTTTTTCGGAACCATGGATCATCAGATGCTCAAGGATATGTTGTGTGAGAAGATTAAAGATAAACGTTTTATCCGGTACATCAGCCGTATGTTCAAGGCCGGCGTGTTAACGGATGGCGAGTTGTCGATTAGCGATGAAGGTGTCCCCCAAGGGAGCATTTGCAGTCCGGTTCTTGCTAACATCTACGCGCATTATGTGATTGATACTTGGTTCCAAACGGTTGCTAAAAGACACTGTCGAAGGCGGGTTGAAT
The DNA here is from genome assembly GCF_047289955.1 of Microbulbifer jejuensis. Classification (NCBI taxonomy): domain Bacteria; kingdom Pseudomonadati; phylum Pseudomonadota; class Gammaproteobacteria; order Cellvibrionales; family Microbulbiferaceae; genus Microbulbifer; species Microbulbifer jejuensis. The sequence goes on along the minus strand of NZ_JBLBUB010000006.1, from coordinate 13,431 downwards.
TGTTTCGTTACGCTGACGATGCCGTCATCTGTTGTCGGGATCACAAGGATGCGGAGCGCATCAGAGTGGCGTTGATCAAGCGCCTAGCAAAATTCAATCTCAAACTGAATGAGGAAAAGACCAAATTGGTCTCGTTCTCGAAAGCGGAGTGTCGAAAAGGTAATAATCAAGGTGTATTCGATTTTCTCGGATTTACTTTCCACCTGGGACGGTCTCGCAAAGGCCGTGTAATACCGAAAGTTAAAACGAGCGGTAAACGTGTTCGCTCTAAGCTGACGAAGGTAAATCAATGGGCTCGCCAAGTCAGGAATAGAGCACCGTTGGCTGTTATATGGAAAATCTTCCGTGCTAAGCTTGCTGGTCATATCCGCTATTTCGGTATGAGCTTCAATGCAAGGCGTGTTGGCCAATTCCTCTACCAGTCTACGCGGATTCTATTCAAGTGGCTCAATCGGCGCAGCCAGCGGAAATCGTTCAACTGGGAAAAGTTTGGACGCTTTTTGCGTCTGTTTCCGTTACCTAGAGTGAGGATCTACCACACACTCTACAGCCAATAACTGCGTGAAGGGTTTTGTCTTGAGCCTAGTGCGTAAATAGCGCACGCTGGGTTCTAACTGGGGGGGCGACTGGGTGACCGTCGCCTCTACCACCTCAACTTAGGGCAGCCATGCGGCGCGAATTTATCATCTAACCTCACGGCTTTTCTGCCATTGATGAAGGTATCGCCGGAACCGCTAATAGCCGGTGTCGGAGGAAAATAGCCATGGCCTGAACCAATATCTCCCAATCGTGCTGCTTTTGGCATTTCGCCTCTCCTTCAAAATCCGATGATGCCTGTAACGAGCCCTGACAAAAAACAAATCCAACGGGCCTAAATTCTCTTAAAATTTCTAGTTCAAACTTATATCACCACGAAAGAACATGGGACTTTTATTACCGTTCTCATGCTGGTATCACCTGCTCTTCATATGCCCTGTTTGAACAGAAGGTTACTCTCCGTGATCCTCTTCCCATTCCTCAATATCATCGTCATCTGCGGACAAGGCATTGATAAATTCTTCAAAGCTATCACCAAGTTTGTTTATGCCTTCAATATCCGAGGGTATGTCATCCATATCATCATCAAGAATCAGGGGATTGATATCCTCAAGTGCAAAAACTTTACCAATACACTTACCCTTGATCACCAATCCAATCGACAAATGATTGCCAGATGCAATGATAAGGGCATCATTGACATTGCCCCGTATCATCGATCCTTTAAGACTTTTTGTACAAGAAACAACAGTAGTGCCTGACTCAAATCCATATTCTGGATGCGGAGCAAGGCACTCAAAAAACTCAATACAAAGAGATCCATTACCCTTATCAAAACGGCAGGGCAGAGGGTCGGTTCCTGTTCCGTTTTCCTTGCAAAAACGCAGATACTGCTTCAGGCTTTCATGATCCTGAAAGCTGAACTCGAATGCCTTTTCATGATAGGTAATTCCCGTATCCAGTTGCTCGTTTAAATCCGGATATCCATATTTTATAGTCTGCACATCTACTCCAAACTGAACAATCATTTAAGCACAGTAAACTCATCATCAGGGATCGGGGTCTTCATCAACAATTCGTGAGAAAAAACTGTCAAAACTATCCGCAATAAATAAACATTTTTCAAGAAAATCTTCTGTTGCTTCCAGCTCTTCTTCCGTCTCATCATCAAAACCAAAAACACGGCCAGTTTTCAGGTCCATCAATATATGTTCATGCTGCGCACCATTTGCAATTTTGGTGTAAGGATCAGACGCATAATGGTTGTCTCGAATATCATCAGTCTCAACCGATCACATCGGAAAAGGAAAAATTATTTCGAAAAAAATCATTGACACATTTTTCAGGATCACTGGAAATATACTGAAATTTTGAAACACGGACCACCGTTTCATCATCACTGTTATAAAAACCTGATCTAACTCCAGTCAAATACCCACCATTATACTCCCTTAAAAAAGGAAAGATAATCATCAGTAGGCGGATATTTGGCCCACTTTTTAAAGGTTTCAATTTCCCTGTCATCAGCAGGCTTTGCGATCGGATTGATAAGAGGCATCAATCTTCGTAATAAAGATTTTTAACAAAATCATCGAAAGAAGAGGTCAAATGAGTTACGCCTTCCCCTTCAAAATTCTCATCATCAAAATGCACTTCTTTTGAATTATCCAAAAGAAAAACACTCCGAGCCTGACCACCCCGAATTTTATAGTAAAATTCCTCATGATATGTCGGACCATAGGAAATCAGAACATAATTTTCCATATGTTTAAATTTAGACTTATTTCTCTCCCAAGTTATTGGAATACTTTGCAAAGATGAAATATCAGCCAAAGCATAATCATCTTTATACATTAAGCATAAATCAATTCCATTATTCTTCTTAAAAAAATCAACAAAACTAAGCTCAATCTGATCGGACAAACTCAAAAAACGAACAACATCATCCTCTTCAAACGGAAGAATGCTGCCAAATCTTGAAAAATCCATTTCAACGTCTTTTGCATAGTAAACTGACATTTTCTTATTTCGCTTTGCTAGAGCTAGCATGATGCCTAAATAGTTGATAAACGTCCCATCGACTGCAATCACTTCAGAGCCACCATAGTGGTGCCATTGGTATTCAGGCGTCTTCTAAAAATCTTGTTCTGATGCTCTTTGCACAGAAAACTCATCTGCCAATCAAGTTTCAGTCAAAGCCAGTCAGGCCCCTCGTTAATAATCTGCGAGAAAAAACTGTCAAAACTGTCTGCTAGAAATGAACATTCTTCCATAAAATCTTCTGTTGTTTCCAGCTCTTCTTCCGTCTCATCATCAAAACCAAAAACACGGCCTGTTTTCAGGTCCATCAATATATGTTCATGCTGCGCACCATTTGCAATTTTGATGTAATGATCAGGTGCAAAATAGTTACCCCTTAAATCTTCCGTCTGAAATTCAACTGTAAAAAAGTCGAAATGCTTTTCAAACATTTTACTCATACATTTATCTATTCCTTCAGATATATGCGGGAAAGCCGAAACGCAGGCTACTGATTGATCATCACTATTATAAAAGCATGGATTAGCTCCAATCAGATATCCGCCATTATACTCTCTCAAAAAAGCAAGATAGTCATCAGGAACCAGATATTTAGTCCACGCTTTAAAGGCTTCAATTTCCCTGTCATCAGCAGGCTGCACGGTCAGATCGATAAGAGGTATTATTTTTAATTCCTAACCCTCGCGGTAGTCTCTTCAGGGATGCATCCAGTTTTAACTTCTCTATTATAGAGAAAATCTTCTGCAATATCCTGCCTATCTAAACCATAAACTTAGCTACACGATGATCCGCTTTATGAGCCAGAACCAAATTTCTCTTTGATTTCATCAGGGAGATATCCCATTGTATCTTCCCACTCTTCAAGACTGTCTTCATCCGCATAGAGACCATTAATAAAATTAGAAAAAGAGAAAGCTAAACGAACAGCATCACCACTTAGCCGAATTTGGTTATCATCAATATGAACACCGCCATCCATATAAGCAAAGACATTGCCGCTGTTCACACCTTTAACTACCAAAACAAACTTCAAATGACTGCCCGCCCCATACGCAAATACTATCATATCATCGCTTATGCGTTCATTGTCAATAGCACGGCTTGTCTGTGTCTGAATCGAGGATGACTTTTCTGGAGGGAAAACTTGATAAAACTCTTCAATTATCAATTGATCCATACCAATTTTACCTGAAAACTGGTTCGGAATTGGGCTGACACCTATGCCATTACTTCTAATAAACATAAGAAAGTCCTCAGGAGGGCTAACACCAAATCTATTACCTATCCACTCTTCAAGCAATTCGGAATTATTATTTTCTGGCTCCCAAGTAAAAAACATTTTCTGCATATAATCTACTTTTAAATTTTTGGATAATATCCTGCCTACCCACCTAAACCATAAGCCTAGCTACACGACGATCCACTTTATAGGCCTGAACCAAATTTCTCTTTGATTTCATCAGGAAGGTATCCTGCTGCATCCTCCCAATCATCAATATAATCAGCATCCGCATAGAGACCATCAATAAAACCACTAAATGTATCAGCAAGATGCAGAGCTCCATTTTTCAGCCTGATCTGGTCCCCTTCCAGATAAACACCGCTATCGACAAAGGCAAAAACCTTACCTCTATGCGGCCCATTTACAGCTAAAGTAAATTTTAGATGCCCACCTCCACCGTAGGCAAATATTAAAATATCATGACTTATGCGATCATTGGCAGCAGCTTTGGCAGTTTGAGATTGTATGGATTGCTGATCTTCAGGAGGGAAGCATCCATAAAACTCTTCGATTTTCATCCGATCCATACCAATCTTACCGTCAGATTGACAAGGTATGGGGTCTGCTCCGATACCATTTGTTTGCACGAAAAAAAGGAAATCATCTGGTAAACTAATGCCAAAATGTCTTTCCGCCCATTCTTCAAAAGGCTTGCCATCGCCAGCCTCAAGTTTACTCTCATAGAAAATTCTTTGCATCATTAACCTCTTTATTCAGCTGCATTTCAACAAAATTTCATGCCCTGAACCTTACGGTAATTTCTTGAAAATTTACGATGATGTTTAGAATGCCGCTAGCAATTACAGTCAGGCTAATGCCACCATTGTGACGCCAATCATAAATTGGTGTTTTCTAAAAAGCTCGTTCTTCTGCTTATTGCACAGCAAATTCATCTGCCAATCAAGCTTCTTGTCAAACCCAATCAGGCAGATCATCAGAAATCCGCGAGAAAAAACTGTCAAAACTATCTGCTAGAAATGAACATTCTTCCAGAAAATTTTCTGTTGTCTCCAGTTCTTCCTCAGTTTCATCATCAAAATGAAAAATATAGCCAGTTTTCAGATCCATCACTATGTGTTCATGCGCCGCACCACTTGCAATTCTGATGTAATGACCAGGTGCAAAGTAAACGTCCTGAATATCGCCGCTTTGATATTTAACTGTATAAAAGGAAAAATACTTTTCAAATATTTTACTTATACATTTATCTATTTTTTCAGATATATGCATAAAAGTCGTAACACAGGCCATCGTTTGATCATCACGGTTATAAAAACATGGACCATCTCCAGTCAGATATCCGCCATTATACTCTCTCAAAAAAGCAAGATAATCATCAGGAACCGGATATTTAGCCCACGCTTTAAAGGCTTCAACTTCCCCGTCATCAGCAGGCTGCACAATCGGATTGATAAGAGGCATCACTCTTCCTTTACTTCTTCAAATTTTTCAGAAATTCACCATAATATTTAAAGAGCTGATGAACGTCCCTATCAACTGCAATCATCCTCAAGCCACCCTTGTGGTGCCAATCATAATCTTGCGTCTTTTAAAAGCTTGCTCTGCTGCTCATTGCCCAGCAAATTCATCTGCCAATCAAGTTTCTTGTCAAACCCAATCAGGCAGATCATCAGAAATCCGCGAGAAAAAACTGTCAAAACTATCTGCTAGAAATGAGCATTCTTCCAGAAAATCTTCTGTTGTCTCCAGTTCTTCTTCAGTTTCATCATCAAAATGAAAAATATAGCCAGTTTTCAGATCCATCACTATGTGTTCATGCGCCGCACCATCTGCAATTTTGATGTAATGATCAGGTGCAAAGTAGTCGTCCTGAATATCGCCGCTTTGATATTTAACTGTACGAAAGGCAAAATTCTTTTCAAATATTTTACTTATACATTTATCTATTTTTTCAGATATATGCATAAAAGTCGTAACACAGGCCATCGTTTCATCATCACGGTTATAAAAACATGGACCATCTCCAGTCAGATATCCGCCATTATACTCTCGCAAAAAAGCAAGATAATCATCAGGAACCGGATATTTAGCCCACGCTTTAAAGGCTTCAACATCCCCGTCATCAGTAGGCTGCGCAATCGGATTGATAAGAGGCATCATTCTTCCTTTACTTCTTCCGTGGTTTCGGATAATACGTGCAATTGGATAAGGACAAGAGCCAGCTGATAGACTCCACGCCTCTCCCGACCAAGAGATGAAGCACTGATGAATTACCACCAGCTGACCGAAGAAGAAAGATACCAGATTTACATATTAATGAAAGCAGAACATAACCAGAACGCGATTGCGGCTTTGTTGGGGCGCTCACCTTTACCCCAAGACCGAGATTCAGCACTGCATCATCCACCAGATTCGCAACTCGATGAAGTACGTGGCCTCGAAGAACCAGAAGGCCTTTATGGCCGACCTCAAGTGCCTCTACAAGGCGGCAACGCTCAATGCTGCCGAGAACGCCTTGGACGAGTTGGAGGCCAAGTGGGGAGATAAATATCCGGTGGTGATCAAGTCCTGGCGAGCCAAGTGGCCCACCCTGTCGACGTACTTCAAGTATCCGGAATACGTGCGTACGCCGATTTACACTACCAACGCCGTTGAAGCTGTACACCGCCAGTTTCGCAAGCTGACTAAAACCAAGGGCGGCTTTGCCAATGAGAACAGTTTACTCAAGCTACTCTACGCCGGTATACTGAAAGCCTCCGAGCGCTGGACGCACCCGATCCAGAACTGGAACTTGACGCTGTCACAGCTGACGATCCACTTCCCGGATCGCCTGGAGAAATATATCAGCCTATGAGGCTACTTGGCTGACACAGAGTTTTGAACACCCTCGGCCTGATAGAGGTAACCGGATGCTGGTCACGCTCCTGTATTCACAGGGGTCCATCTTATTGCATTACCCCCGGCAGCCTGGCATTGACAGTCCCAGTTCCCCTTAAACCGGGTTTGTTGTTCCCGGCGCTGTCCAGCTGGGCGTGCAAAGGGGGATACGGTTTAAACTGGCCGCAAACTCTGTTTTGATGGTGGGGTCCGCTTTGACATTCCACATAGATATCTCATAGGTATTGATTGTACCACTGATGCATTATGGGATTTTTGGTCTATTTCACTGGATACAATTCATTTTCCGTTCAGGGTATTTACACTATATTCCTTGTAAGTTTTTCATAGTGCATCGGTAATTGGTTCGGAAGTGATGTTATGCGTAGTTTGCTCCTTTTGATTTCTCTCGCTTTATTTCCCATTCCTTCGCTAGCCCATGACCGGTCCCTGGCTACAGATGAGCTGCGTCAATTAAAGAGAGAAGTAATTAAGCTGCGTAAAGAATTCCACAGTGCTAATGGCAGTAACGCCGGTGGAGAAGAGGTTCGCAAATTAAAGAAAGAGGTCATTCGGCTGAGAAAAGAGTTGCATACTTTGCAGAATCTGATCGTTAGCTTGCAAACAGCACCGGAACAACAGCCTGTCACGGTGGTTCAACCGGCACCTACTGAAGAGCGCCCCAATTGGACCTGTTATATGCAGGACATAAAGATCGGGGATATGTATTCTCAGGGGTATTCCCGTAAAGCCAAAGGAAAACTGCTGGAAACGTGTACTACGCGTGGTGGTACCTGTTCTGAATATAAAGACAGCTGCTCGACAAAATAGTTGCTGCCCATGAAGGGCCTCTGTATTACAGGCTGCGTTGAGTTTGGTTTTTTGTTGGATGGTGATCAGAAGATAAAATTACGAATTTTCTTAGATCATTGTTCAGTCATTTGTGTTAATGCTTTTTAGCCTATTAAAATCTGCGAGGTGTCAAGGATGATTTGAGCCAAATTGCTGTTTGATTTTCCTGTAAGAGAAGCTTAACTCGTTTCTTTTTTTGCTTCTCATATAGAGTATTTTTAAGCGATGACATAAACCATTGCCTGTTCAGTATCTCAGTATAATTAAATATTGTTGAGTTGGAGATCTATACGTGAAAAAATCTATAATAAGAACAACCCTTCTTCTATCCATTTTATTCGCGTTGTTTGGTTGTAGCGGCGGGGGCTCCGGAAGCTCAGATGGCAACCAAGTATCAGATGAGAATGGAGGTGCAGCCCCTCCGGTCACTGGTGGTTCTGGTAGTGATATATCCCCCCCGAGAGTGACCCTGACACCAATGAATGGTAGCGAGATTGGTTTGAGTGCAGCGATACAACTGGATTTCAGTGAGCCACTCACGCTGCAGAATGTTGCTTTGTCTGGATCTATGGCAAAGCTAGGAGAACTTTCTCAAGTTGATGGTGATACTTTTGTTTTTCAACCGAGTGAGCGCTGGGCAGAATTATCTGAATTGACTTTAGTCGTTAATGCTGAAGATGCAGCAGGCAATAAAATGGAAGCATTATCTGCCAGTTACTCTATTGACAGTACTGCACCGTTTTTGGTGCGTATCACCCCTGAAAATATTCGCCTTGAAAAGAATGACAGCATTCAAGTGGTATTCTCCGAGGCCATGGATATAGGAAGCCTTCAATTGACTGGCTCACTGCTGGAGGATGAATATAAAATCTCATGGTCAAAAACACATGTAGAAAATGACACACTAACTGTCCTGGCTGATGAGCGCTGGGTAGCTGGCCAAGAGCGTGCAATCAGCATTACTGCAAAGGATTTGGCAGGTAACGCAACTACCACATTGACAAGCCGTTTTACGGTGCCTCTGTATTTTGAGAATTTTGATGCTGCAAAGGTTGTGATTGGACAAGATGATTTTTCTAGCAGCACGTCAGGGATTAGCGCCAAAAATTTCGCATATTTTCCTCGTGGAGATGTAGCAGTTGATGGGGATGGGAGGTTATTTGTAGGGGATACTTCCCTCAATCGAGTTTTGGTGTTCCATTCTATTCCCACTGTGAATGGCGCATCTGCAAATATGGTCATGGGGAAGGATGATTTGGACACCCTAAAGTTGTCAGATAGCAGGCAGCTGCTACAGAGACCTGTTGAGATTAGCTTTGATCGTGGCAGGCTGCTTATAGCACAATCCCAGCCAAGATTGCTTTCTATTTACGATAATATACCGGAGGGCGGAGGGGCAATTCCAGCGTTGAATATAAAGCCCAGGGGAGGGGATAATATTGATTGTTGGAATGAGGCGGGGTTTGATCTTTATTGGGGGGCATCTATTGCTGATGGTAAGCTCTTCGCTACCGATGAGATCAATTCCCGTGTATTTATATGGAGCGCCGTACCAGAAGACAGTGGTACTCCTGCAGATTTGATTGTTGGGCAGTCAACTATGGAGCATTGCTTTTCCAATGATAGGAATCAGGATGCTACCGTATTTCAGCCTTCAGCACAAACGCTTGCGCTTCCATCAGATGTTTGGAGTGACGGCGAAAAAATGGCTATTGTAGATGGTGGTAATAACCGTATTTTGCTATGGGATAAACTACCGGGTAATAACTTTACAGCCGCAGATATCGTTTTAGGTCAAGCGTCTTTTTCTGACAAAAAAGTGTATTCTTCTTCTGACGAGGAGGCTGACGGCCCCATAAATGAAAAGACTTTGAGTGAGCCTTCAACTGGAATCTGGTCTAATGGAGTACAACTGTTTATTGCAGATGGTAATAACAATCGGATTTTAATCTGGGATCGCTGGCCGGAAAAGAATTTTGCACCGGCAGATTATGTTTTGGGGCAAAGTGATTTTTACGGTTCGATTGAGAATGATGCCAATCAGAATGGAATTGCTGATCCAGGCGAATTGCCGAATGCTTCGACATTTAAATCACCTACTGGAATTTTTGCTTATAAGGATACGCTATTTATTACTGATTCAGGGAATAGGCGAATTCTACTGTTTAAATCGCGTTAATTTTACATCCACTGCTGGGCTGCCTGTCGCAGCCTTCAGGGGCTGCTTGAGTAACGGTATTAAACGCCGCCTCAGCCAAGTGGCCTTATGTATTTATCCAGGCGATCTGGGAAGTGGATCGTCAGTTATGACTTAATTTTCCACCTCATCCTTGATCCAGTCCTGTTTAATTTTTCAGCCAAATACGTAATTTGATTGCATAAAAACTGTAACTTATTGATTTTAAATTGAAACTATAAAATTTGTGTATAACAATTAGCGCCCAAAGCAGCGGCGCACGTTAGCGCGTCCAGCCACGAAGTGGCGATACTGACTTTTTAATTATAAATCCTATTCACTTACTCTTGTCAGCTGTACACCATCCACGGTCATCGTCCAAACACCATCAGCTTCATGAGGTGGCTCGTTGACGTGAAATGTTGTAGTAAGAAAAAGAATGCCAACAGTAAAATCATCGCCCACAAATTTCTTTAAAGGCCCATTAACAGAAGTGGTACTTCCTCTCTTTAAGCGTTTATAAGCAACAGTGCCATCAGCGAGAATCAATAGTCTCATTTCTTTACTTTGCCATTCGCCCACATAATGCAGACGTTTTTCAGGCAGTGGTTCTGCACACCCGGACAGCAGTAAAGTTATTGCTATAGCCGATAGGTACTTCTTCATTCAGTTTATCCCTTCTGATTTATAACATTTATATAGTGATCACCCTGACTACTATTATCCTGATTGCTATCTCATAAGTAATTGTGTGTCAACTTGGAATATCTGTTTATAAATCAGTTAATGACACATTATTGATACAATCGTACACAATAGAAAAACGGTCATTGCGACCACTATCCTAGAATATATCATCATTTGTAGCGCATTATATTTGCTCTTTTTTTCGTCACTATTGTAGTACCATTCGTAAGCGATCAGGTAACCATTCAATTACCCACATCTAAGGCGAGTTCGAAGCCCGCACGCAATTCATACAGTTTGTTCATGCCTCTCCAAATGACGGTATTGCCTGGTGGCGGATCACTTGCCCGCGCTAAGTATCCACCCAATCTCGCTAATCGATCGATATAATCCTGTAAAGTTGAAGGCACCACTATTTTCTGAAAATACTGGATCAATATTTTCCTTTCAATATCATCAAAAGCCAAGTTTGGAGACAACCGCTTGTCTTCTCTATTTAACATTGTCAGCCAATGTATTCTCCACGCCAGAATGCAACAAATGGAAATCAACCTTGTTAGCCTGGCGGCTGTTCTTAGCTTTGATTCCTCAAGCTTTAGCCCAGATTTCAATATTTTAAAATAGGTTTCTATTTTCCAACGTTGCTTGTACCAATTCAGTACCGTTAGTGCGTTTTCCTTCTTCTTTACTGGTAAGTTTGTGAGAAATGTCCATTTAATACGCTCTCTGCCAACAGGCTCTTGGGCTTCAAGTGCAGAAACAACGGTAACTCGCAAATCGGGATAATTCGCTTCTTTTCCAATAGGAGGATGAAGGGCGAGTGTTTTTACCTTGATATTCATTGCCGTATTAACGGTATTTCCATCGCTATCTGTAAAATTGATCACATGTTTGTAATAAGCTTTACTCGTTGCCACCTCTTCAGCAAGAGTTGTTTCATTGGCTAAGCGATCCACACAGCTGCGCACCACAAAATAAGACCCAAGTCCCTGGCACTGACAAAGATATTCGTAGATGTCATTTTCCCTATCGCCGATATGAACGAGCTTTGCAGGGCTATCTGAAACTCGTTCATTCGAGGACTTAAGGTTTTCAAGCCACTTTATACTCTCTTTTGCCGATATAGGTACTCGTGTTGGATTGATCTTACTCTTCAGTTTGGTGGTATTCTTGAACGCTTCTCGTGACCAAAATTTAATAGCAGTCAATCCCAGAGGTAACCCTTCGGCCGTTATTGCCATACTTGCATGCATCAATACCCCACAGGCTTTGTGCTGTTGCCCAAATGCTTTAGCTATTCGATCAGGTGTAGGTAATTTTCGAGTATGTCCAATGGCTTTAGGCGATTCCCTCTTATATGAAAATTCAGTGGTATCGTGCAAAATTAGGATTGGGCCGCGAGTTGCTCCAATGCGATTCTTGGTCTGATCATAGTGACCAGCAAGAATATCATCATTATCAACTCTGTCATAAGCCTTTTGTCCTTGAAAATACAACTGGAAAGCTCTTTATCTAACCAGGAGTCCATGGTGTGCCCTCAGCACAGCGGATGTACTGAAAGGTAACAAATAGCTGGTAAGCAATCAAATTGGTGCCGAATTTGTGGGTAATTGAATGTCAGGTAACCCCATCTGATTACTTGCGTTCGTTGGGCAATGGTATGCTGGCGTATCGGTTGTGTCACCGGTTGGAGAAGAAGAGCCGGATAAAGGAAGACCTTTATGTCCGGATCTGTGAGCAGCTAAAGGGGGAGGTTCCCTTGATTGACTCGACTGGGGAGGGTGGGGCTGGAAATCCGCCATTACCCGACTGGCCACAGCTCTAGAAATCATAATCTTTAGCGCATTGTATATCTTTATTTTGATAGATGCTTAATTTACCAACAAGTATACTTAGTGTTTTAGAGCTATGAAAATCGTCAATACTCAATTCATTTACACTCAGTGACATTCCGCCACTCCCTTTGGCTGGCAGAATATTAAACCACGAGATCTTATTTTTTCCTGAATCTTTAGAGAAGAACACCGAATCCCATTTTGTTGAGACTACAAAATCATCTCGATTTTCAGGCTGCCAAATCAAAATAGAGCTATCGTTCATTAAATTTGATAGTTTCTGAGGAGTATCAAAAAGCAAAGGACTTCTTAAGGCTCTTTGAGCCCTACGAAGCGCACTATCATTTGCAGTTGCATGTGGATTTTGAAGAGCATAGTCCGCTATATAATAGGGTTTCTGTTTTTTCCCTATATTAATTATTTCGGAAACCAGTTCTTTTGGATTGGAAATAACTAATGAATTTTCAACCTCTTTAATTTTGTCAAGATAAGGCTCGGCAAACTGCACTTCATTTTTCCAGTCTATAAATAGACCGGCTATCGAGATAGCTCCGACCTCATTCTCTCTATACCCCCCACTAGTTGACAGGGTGACACTAATGTTGCCTTTCATCCAGCGTGCATTATAAATAACCCGCCAACTTTGAGATGGGTCTATCCTATAGCTTGTTCGCTTGGACTCTTTTACGGGCGGCCCCATAGATTTAGAAATAGATTTAACCCAAAATTCCGGCTCCACTAATTGGGATTTGAGATCTGGAGGTGAAAGATTGTAATTCACTTGCAAGACAGGGCAATCTTCGGCTGGCGCAATAATATTTACTTCAGTGGCCTTGAATCCGAAAGCCTCCCTGCATTGACCCCTGTAATTTGGCCCGCCACCATAAGCCTGTAGTGCTTGCCTATCTTCTTTTACAAGATCTCTGGCCTGGCTAAGCGTAAGCCCCCAGGGTACCTTAACAGAGTCAACAAAATAGGCAGTATCTGAAAGATCGCAATAATTGTCAGATGCTATTTTCATTCGCCTTTTATCTTTAGATGCGCGGATTCAACCTTGAAGTGCATACCATTTATGCGGCTTGTGCCGCCAAGTAATTATCCATTAAATCTTCTGGTGTTTCAAAGCCTAATGTTTTCCTTGGGCGGTTATTTAAATCGCATACCACTGCATCAACCTCCCCCTG